>NZ_KV818037.1:40066-57247 GCF_001814835.1 Streptococcus sp. HMSC072D07 | reverse complement strand
CATGGAAAAAAGGAAAAAAGAGAAAGCCCAATACGGGTAGGAGGAAGTAAAATGAAAAGTTTTAAAATCGGGAAGAAATCATTCCTACGTGTAGATAGAGCAACCCCTTGCCCTATCTGTAATAAGCCTGATTGGTGCTTTCTAGCGTCAGATTTTAAGAAGGCTTATTGTTGTCGTCATTTAGACGAAAATAAACCTAGCTTTGCAGGTGCTACTGAGTATGAAATTGACGCAACCAATGTTAAGGACGTACAAATTGTGGAGATCCCACAAATGGAGCCTGCTAAAGCAAATATCTTACATAGAGTATATTCGTTGGTTCTTGAAGTGTTTGGATTGAGTGATAAACATCTTGCTCATCTTATGTTGGAACGTGGTTTTAACTTAGACCAAACATACCTAAGAGGTTATGCCTCTTTTACCAAAGAAACAATGAAAGAACAAATTAAATTCAAAGAAAAGGTCAATGGTAAATACGTTGGAAAAACCTTATGGGAAGATTTGTTTGAACAGCGTGGATTACCACGTGATGCCTGGAAGGGTGTCCCTGGTTTCTGGTATGATACCAATAATCAAACTCCAATTTTTGAACCCACTCATTATGGAATTTTTATTCCCAATAGAAATGAGTTCGGCCAGATTATTGGAGGGCAAATCCGCGTTGATAAAGACTCTATGAGATATAGCGCGATTGTCAATTCCACATGGAAAGACAAAGCCAAGGTGATTGTAAAGTGTACTGCTGAAGAGAAGTATCACTATACTGTCTACACTTTCCCAGACTATGAGGTTTATTCTGAGGGAGAAACTGAAAAGAAACAACTAGCGTTTCCAAACGGTCTATCTTTCAAGATTAAACCAACAGCAAAATATGTCTGGTTGTCTACATCGTCTAAGGAATATGGCTGCGGTGCAAAAAATGCTCCACACTATGCTTTTCCTGACAATGTACTAGCTCAAGCTAAATTTGACGAAAACGGGAATGGTTTAGTCAATTTGATTACAATGTGCGATAATGTTATTGTGACTGAGGGATTGTTAAAAAGCGATATTATCGCTACACAAGTTCCAGGCTCTCGACTAGAGAAGTTGGGTTCTACCTTAGTTTTAGCAATGGCAGGTGTGAACTCTTGGAAACAGGTGGCTTACAATTTGAAGTCAAAGACAACATTTTCAAGAGTGTATCTAGCACTTGATAGTGACTTTAAGGATAATGATGCGGTATTTACTTATCTCAAACAGATTATTCAATACATTCAACAACAAGATAAAAACAAAGAGACATATGTTTTTACTTGGGAAGTTGGAAAAGGATTGGATGATTTTCTGTTAAGTAAAGAAGCACTTACTCATAAAGTACAAGCACATAAATTTTAAGAGGAAACTAAAGACTATGCGACGAATAATCACGCGCATAGTCTTTTTTTATTAAGAGAAAGCCTATTGAAAGATAGGTAGGAGGAATAAAATGGAAAATAATGTTATTGAAAAAGAAGCAGTAGTGAATGAGTTTATGCTTACTCTAGCTGAAGCTAAACTTTTGGAAGAGTTGAGTGAGCCACACTCACCAGATCTTGACTTGATTCACAATTTACTTTGTGACGAGTTGCCTCATGACACTGATTTAGTGACTGGTATTTTAAAAGAAGGTCGCTCGATTGGTGGTGCGTATAAATACGCCTATGATCTTGCTTTTAAGCAATATCAGTCAATGGAGCATAAAGTCGATGGGGTACGTGGAGCAGCAGTGCATCACACGAAAGTCTTAGAGTGGGTGGTCGAATACTTCAAGTTAGAACATATTGAAGTTGAGAAACCAAAACCTGTGGCCAAACCTGTGGTTAATTTGACTGCTAGTGATTTGCTACGTAGAAAATTAGCTTCAGTTCCAAAAGTCGAAGAGGTGCTGGAAGTAGTTGAAGAAGACGAAAATCTCAGAATTGAAAAAGGTGGGCAAGTGACATTTGATCTGTTCGGAGGTGAAGTAGAATGATTAATTTTACTAACTCTAACAACGAACATATTAAAAATGCTTTAAGACCTCCTAAGTCTTTCTTTACCGAGTGCTTTAAGAAGTTCCCTATCTATATTTGGGAGAATAAAACTGACAAGATTGTTAGTTCCGAACGTACTCAAAAAGATGCTAAAGTTATTCAAAAGCGTCTGACAAAGAAAAGCAAACTTGATTTCTGGGATGCTCATGACTATTTCCTCTGGGTAGGAGTTTCAAAGAAAAGAGTTGAATTACAGATGTATCGTATTCAACAATATTTTGTAAATGGTCAAGAGCATTTCGATGCGTCCCTTTACAACTTTGAAAAATTCACTGAGAAAGAACATATCAAGCTAAGTGGTCCTTACAACGGTATAGAATATATGCCTGGACTGAAGATGCTCGGTGTTTTTAGAGGGCCTTACTCAGATTACTGGCTACTACAATCTTTGGATGATGTGTTCAAGCGTTTCAAAAAGAATGATGCGCTAAAATACTTAGACTTTGCTAAGATCAAAGAATCTATTTCTTTATCAAAATATTTTTTTTGTTTACCAACGATGCTGCCTCATATCTATAAATATCGAGCTATCATTGAATATGCGCAGAAAATAAATGCGCGTGGTATTCACAAAGATTTGATTGGTGGGATAAGATATGGGTATGGTTACAGTTATACTCATTGTCACGCTCACATGGGAAAGCTGACGTTTAAGTTTTTAAGGACACATAAAAATGTTTTCAAAAATTCAGACGAAGGTTTTGAGGACTATAAGATTAGAAAAGAGCTAGAAAAAGCACTAGGCATAAAGGTATTACCAGAGTTCACTAGATATTTCAAAGACGTAGAGGATTTGAAATGTATTCCTAAAGGAACAAAACTGATTCGCTTTCAAAATTGGGTTCTCAAAAATTCGGTAAAAGCGTATGAGTATAGGGACTACCAAAATATGCTTGAAAAACTTGGTATAGCTTTTGAAGGTGACTTTAGAATTATGCCAAAGAACTTCAAGCAGGCTCATGCTGATGCAATCACAGCCTACAATAACATTCAGGATGAAATCAAGAAACAAGGATACCACAAAAGACTTCAGAAACTCTTGGGATTGGAACAGACTATCGGTAATTATACCTTTGTTCTACCTAAAGAATTGCAAGAGTTAAAAGAAGAAGGTAAAATCTTAAGCCATTGTGTCGGTAGTTATGCTGATCGTGTTGCTAAAGGTGAAACTGTTATTGTTTTTGTCCGTCAAAAAGAGAAGGTTGACAATCCACTCTATACCTTAGAAATAAGTGATGGAAAGATTGTTCAATTAAGAGGAAATAAAAATAAAGACGCTAGCGAAGATGCTTGGAAAGCCTCTGAGAAGTTACTTTCATTTGCTAAAAAGCATAAGATAGCAGTCTGACAGGAAAGGAAAACATTGTTAAGGTCATGGATTTTATTTCATGACCTTTTATTTGTGAGGAAATATAGAATGACAAACTTTAACTTTAAGGGATTTCAATTCCCAAAAACTGATGCTGAGAAAGTTCTAGCTAATGTAGAAGCAGTATCGTTAGTAAAAGAACTAGAGGAAAACAATCGGCAAGCAACTTCTGAGGAACAAGCAATCCTAGCTAAGTATGTTGGTTGGGGAGGACTTGCTAATGTATTCTTCGATAGATACACAGGCAAGTTTGAGGACGAGCGTTCCAGATTGGAAAGTCTCGTTACACCAGAAGAATATCGTGCTATGGAACATAGTTCTTTAACTGCTTACTATACAGATCCTCGTATTGTCGAGCAGATGTGGGACTACCTTATCAAGAATGGTTTTGAGGGGGGAAATATCCTTGATCCATCGATGGCAACGGGGATCTTCTTTGGTACGATGCCTAAAGAAATTCAAGAGAAATCAACTCTTGTAGGGATTGAACTAGATACAGTTAGTGGGTTGATTGCTAAGCAATTATTCCCGAAAGCAACTATCCTTATCCAAGGGTTTGAGACAGTTGATTTCAATGGGAAGCCTTTTGATTTAATCATGACTAATGTGCCTTTTTCAGAGTTTCGTATTGCTGATATGAACTACAATAAGCCATATGTGATTCATGACTATTTCCTAAGAAAATCCGTCGATTTACTTCATGAAAATGGAGTGATTGGATTTGTAACCTCTATGGGAACTGCTAATAAACGTTCTAATTCGATTTTAAAAGAAATCAAAGATGATGTTGCGTTTCTTGGTGGAGTACGTTTACCTAGTTCTGCTTTCAAAGAATTGGCAGGAACTACGGTATCCTCTGATATTCTATTCTTTGAAAAGGATAGATTGAAACAAAAGAACAGCTGCGATATTTTCTTTGAAGATGTCAGTCGTTCTGAGTTAGATGAAGAGGGACGTATCTTTATCAATCGTTATTTTGAGGAAAACCAGGTATTAGGAGAATATGAGGTTCGCCATTTTAATGGTGCAACTCTTTCAGTTAAACCTAAAGACAGTGATTTATTCAAAGATATTCAAGAAGCATTATCAAACATTTATTCTCCTACATTTGCAGGATATAGTGTTGCTGATGTTACTGTTTTATCTAAATCACAAACACACACTGAAGTCCGACCTTACGAATACGGATATGAAGATGGCAAAATTGTTTATCACAATGGCCGTGAAACACGCGCCTTATCTAAAGGTGCTGAAATTACTTTCTATCAAGATCGTGACGGTAACTTTGTTTCTTGGGATAAGAAACATGGTGCAGCAGTGATTGAGGATTTTGAAGCGTTAAGACAAAAAGATGCTAGTGTAATCACAAGCACTTATATCAGTCCTCAACCATCAGTACGTGGTGCAAATAAGGGACTATATAAAGGTGTTTATTTCTACGAAAAGCCATTAGAGGAAAAAGAGTTCGCGCGTGTTAAAGGTATGATTGAAATTAAAGAGGCCTATCAGTCCGTCATTGATATTCAAGTAACCGATAACTACGAGCTGGAAGAGTTTCAAGCTAGACTTGACTTACTCAATGTCACCTACGATAAATTTGTTAAGGAGCATGGGTATCTCAATATTCCAGTAAATACACGTCTTTTTGAACGTGATGATCGTTTCCCTTTGATTGCTAGTTTAGAAGAAGAAGCACTAGATGAAAATGATAGTACAAAAATCGTTTATCAAAAAGCAAAAGCATTCTTTGAACCTACAATACGCCCTAAAAAATCATTAGAGCAAGTAGATACTGCTGAAAAAGCCTTATCTATTAGCCTTTCAGAAGGTCGAGGAGTAGATTTAGACTTCATGATGACCCTCTATCCAGCAGAAAATAAGGAGTTATTGCTAGGTGAGATTTATACTGAGATAGCACCTAAAACTCAAAAATACTTTAATGAGGGTATTTTTGAATGGGGACTTAAATCAGACCTACTCTCCGGGGATGTAGTAACTACTAAAGAGATGCTAGAAATTCTAATAGACAAAGGGGATGCTAAAGCTGATTGGGAACATTATCTATCACTTGTCAATGAAGTGGTTCCAGAACCAATTACAATGGTTGATATTGAGTTTAATATTGGCTCTATGTGGATACCAAACCGTGTACTAGGTAAGTTTGCTTACTATTTGCTTGATGGAGAAGAGATTGACTTAGAGTCTGATGACGCTAAGGCAGCAGTTTCAACTAGCAAAATAGGACGAGGACTGACAAGTTCATTTGTTAATGAAGTTGCATACTCTTCAGCGAACCAACGCTTAGGACTACGTTCAGAAGGTGCAGGAGTTTATAGTAAAGGTGATGCTATCCTTGAACGTTTGCTCAGTTCTAACCAGCCAACTATTGAGAAAACTATCATTGTTGATGGTAAAGAAAAGAAAGTTATCAATGAAGTCGCAACTGCTGAATTACGTGAGATTGAGCGTAAGATGCAAAAAAGCTTCATTGACTTTGTAGCAAATCATGAAGATGTGAAAGAAGTGGTAGAAACAACTTTCAATAGTCGTTTCAATCGTATCGTTAATAAAAACTACGATGGCAGCCACTTGAACATTGAAGGATTAGCACAAGGTTGTCAATTACGGCCTCACCAATTAAATGCAGTTCAACGTATTCTGGAAGACAAACGTGCGCTCCTGGCACACGAAGTCGGTACAGGAAAAACATTGACAATGGTCAGTGCTGGTTTTAAGCTAAAAGAACTTGGCTTAATAAACAAGCCACTATATGTTGTCCCTTCTAGCTTGACTGCACAATTTGGACAAGAAATTTTACGTTTCTACCCAACTAAGAAAGTCTTTGTCACAAGTGAAAGAGATTTTGAAAAATCACGACGTAAGCTATTTATTTCACGGATCGCCTCTAATAACTATGATGCAATCGTGATTGGCCATAGTCAGTTTGAAAAAATCAAAGTTTCTGAAGACCGACAAAAGGCTTATTACTTGGATAAGTTACATGAAATCGAAAGTGTAATTGATGAAGCTAGAGCAAACAAGGACCGTGTTACTTTTAAACAAGCAGTCCGTATGCAAACACGACTAATGAACCAACTAGAAAAACTTGATGAAGGTAAACTTGCTAAAGCAGATACCTTTGTAGAGTTTGAGCAACTTGGTATTGATTTCTTATTTGTAGATGAGTGTCATCGATACAAAAATGTACGACCAATAACAAGTTTGGGGAATGTTGCTGGTATTGGTAATACAACTGCACAGAAGAACATGGATATGGAAATGAAGGTCCGTAGTATTCAAGAAGAACACAACGGTACTAACATTGTCTTTGCCACTGGTACTCCAGTTTCAAACTCAATAAGTGAAATGTATGTGATGATGAACTATATCCAACCAGATATCCTAAGTGATTATGGAATGGATAACTTTGATGCCTGGGTAGGTGCTTTCGGAGTTATTGAAAATAACCTTGAAATTAACACAACAGGTGACAAGTTCATTGCCCGTAAACGTTTCACTAAGTTTACTAATCTCCCTGAGTTAATGACACTTTATAAACGGACCACAGATATTCAAATGACTGAGGATTTGGATTTACCTGTACCAAACGTCGAGAGAATTGCTGTTAAATCTGAATTAACTAATGCGCAAGAAAACAAACTCGACGAACTAGTTCTACGCACTGACACTATCAAGTCAGGTGGTGTTGAGCCATCAGAAGATAACATGCTGAAGATCACTTCTGAAGCACGTAAATTGGCTACGGATATGCGTTTATTGGATGAAAGATACACACTTGCTGATAACAACAAGATTATGCAAGTAGTTGATAATGTCTTTAAAATCTATCAACGTGAGACTGTTAATCGTGGGACACAAATGATTTTCTCTGATATTGGTACTCCCTCAACAGACGGATTTTCAATTTACAATGAATTGAAAAATCTTCTTGTTGATCGTGGTGTTCCAGAAGAAGAGATTGCATTTATTCATGATGCTAAAAACAAAGATGCCAAATTACAACTCCAACGTCAAATGAATGCAGGTGAAATTCGTATCCTACTTGCATCGACTGAAAAAGGAGGAACTGGATTGAATGTTCAGAGACGAATGAAAGCAGTACATCATATTGATGTACCGTGGAAGCCATCTGATATTATCCAACGTAACGGACGTATCGTACGACAAGGTAACTTGTATAAACGTGTGCAAATTTACTATTATATCACCACTGGTTCTTTTGATAACTACCTATGGCAAATTCAAGAAACTAAGCTACGTTACATTAGTCAAATCATGACGAGTAAAACACCAGTCCGTTCAGCAAGCGATATTGACGAGCAGGCTATGACTGCTTCAGACTTTAAAGCTATTGCAACAGGAAATCCATTCTTGAAGCTACGGATTGAGTTGGAAAATGAATTAGATTTATTGTCTAAACGTAAAATTGCATGGCAACGTGATCTTGAACTATCAAAGAAAAGTGTTCAGTCAGCGGAAGAAAGAATTAAGCTTACAAATAGCCAATTATCAAGGATTGATATTGATATTGAGCAAGCCAAGGCCACACGAAAAGAAGAATTGATTATTGGTGAAGAAAAACTTGTCAAAAATCCATTTCTAATGGAATTTTCAGACGGATACACAACGGATTCTATGACTAAAGCAGGTAATCAACTAGCTTATATAATGCAATCTAATCTATCTGAAACTCCTAAGTTTGTGACTTTAGCTAAGTATCGTGGCTTTGAACTCAAAGCACGAACATTAGATACTCCTTATCGTACCTATCAAGAGTTAGATTTGAAAGTAGTTGGAAAAAACCAGTATAATGTTACTCTTGACTTTAGTGCACCAGTCGGCACCATTCAACGTATCAATAATGTTATTGATAACTTAGAAGCTACTAAAACACGCCTACAACAATTTATCAAAAATCAGCAAATTATCATTGATAAAGGAGTAGCAGACAGTGTTTTTGCGGACCAAGATCGTTTAGATTATGTAAGTGCAAAATATGCTGTTTTAATGCCATTAGTAGATTCCGAGGCATCAGTAGAGGAAATTGAGAATGCTCTTGAAGAGTTTTCAAGAAAAAATGACTACTCAGATAGCTCTGTCAATGTACTAGATAAATATCTGGAAGTTAGTCAAGATGATGTAGAAGGAATTGAACTCTTAGAACCTCAAAAGGAAACTGCTCAAGTTACTAAAGAGGAAGAATCTGAGCGTCCAGTACGTGAAGAAGACAAATCTGAGAAATTAGAAATTGCTCTACAATTTCTTGCAGATGTAGAAAGTTTACTATGTTTTACAGAAGGGCCAGCTGAGGTAGTTTCTTATTCTAAAGAAACTACTGTGACAATCTGTGAACAACTAGAACTTTTCTAAATCTATTATAGAGGTATCTAATCATAAAGATTGGATACTTCTCAATAGCAATCTAACTATATTTTAGGTTGTTATTGAGAGGTAGTCTTTAAAGACATCCTCTGTTTTAGCTTGATATTAAAGGAAAAACAAAAAATATAAAAATATATTTGAAATTAGTTGTATTTTTAAAAATAATGTTATACAATAAAATCAAGCAAATAAAAATAAATAAAACTATGTATTTTAGTAGATACACGTACTAAAATTTGGAGATCATTATGGAACAAAAAATAATGCTACACACCAATACTGCTGTTAATGAAAAAAGATTTCTTGACCCAGATTATCTTATAGACTATTTGCAGGCGAAACAATATGAAGCCTCTGGCGAAGGTAACAAAGATATTAGAAATATCCTAAATTACATGATCCTAGGATACGGATTACATGCTATTATTTCCGAACTAGGAATACAATCTACACTGTCACTAGCTGAACGCACGATCCGAAGAAAATTAAAAGATAACGGTCTAAAAAATGTAGATGAAATCATGACAAATTATTATCGCTTACTGTTATTCCCGATGCTGCAAGCTGGAGAAGAACACCTGATGAAAAAATATAACGAGGAACAAGAGCTAGGTAAAAAGACAAAGAAAGTATTTAAGTCTAATATTGTATTTCGTGAAGGAGCAAGTCAATACCTGGGCACTTTAACCTACAATATTGCTAGCAACTTTATTACTATGCCTATTCTCTTTGCCTACTCACCATTCACGTCAGATGTTAACCAACTTAGTGAGTTCTTTAATAGATTAGCTAAGGCACAAGATAGTAAATTGAGCGAATTTGCTAGTGAAATTGGATTTGATAGTGTGCAACTTGATAGTTGGATTTTTAATGCGATGAAAAAAATGGAGATCTCAATCAATGATAAAGCTGAATTGATTGATGATTTGACTGGCGAAGTTATAACAACTATCAATCCATGTCAACGTTAAGAAGTAGTAGAGGCTATCAACAATGTATACGATTGAATTAAAATTAGATACTAGGGGATATGATGAATATCTTGAAAAGAAGTTTAAGTATGGCTACAAGTTGAAAAGAGCCTTGGTGAACTACTTTAATATGCAAGAGAACAGACGTGTCAATTCTGATAAATACAAGGAACTAGCTGGCCGAATGCAAGAGTTGAACACTCTGCAAGATAAAGCCAAAGATACAAAAGATAAAAATGAGAAGAAATTGCTAAAAAAGGCCTACAAAGGACTCAGTGAAGAACTGAAACAAGGGTGGATTGAGCTAAATGATAGCTATGGTCTAGGAAATGGTAAGTTTGTAGATTATAAAAAACTCGGCCAAGCTAGTGTGATGTATGAGCGTTACGCAAGTGAGGGTATCATAAACTGGTCTACCTTCGAGAATATGGCAGTAGATACAAAAAAAGGCTATTTAAAGCGTAAAAAGCAAGCTGATTCTGAAAATATTTTAAAAGTGCCACGTTATGTTGATTTTAATACATTGTGGTATCGTAAATGCAATAACAATATTACTCCAGATGGTTTACGCTTTGGAAAAAGAGGGAATTATATTATATTCCCTTATGTCTTTAAATGTACGGATGAAATTCGCTTTACATATGCCTTGGAAAGACAAAAAATCGCTTGGTATGGTATCAAGAGAACTCTGGATCGTCATAATAAGTGGATGTATTCTGTTCTGATTGTCTTTGGTGAAGTGCCTTACGGTATGCCAGAAAGTCCAATTAAGCAAGGCAAATTAGTAGTAAGCGTAGATATAGATAAACTAGCGATAAAAACCGTGAATGTAGATACTGAGGAAGAAGTATTCTTTGATATTGCTAATGACTTTGGATACTCTGATAAGCTATCTTATTACGATAAAAAGCTAGAGGAAAGTCGTAGGCAATCTAACCCAGATAACTATAACTTAGACGGTACTGTTAAAAAAGGTAAGAGAACCTGGGTAAGGACAAAAAACTACAATACCTTACTTGCTCGTAAACGCACTCTCTGGCATAAAATCAAGCAATCCAGAAAAGAACGTTTTCATAGCATAGCAAAAGATATTGTCCTAAGTTGTGATGAAATTGTTGTTATCAAAGAAGATTTCAAGGCACTACAAAAACGAAAAGATTTTAACCCAGAAGAGATGAATTGGAATGATTCTCGCAAACAAAGAGGCGCTGAAATCATGTTCAATGCTCCTTATGAGTTTATAGTATTGCTGAAGCAAAAAGCATCCTATTTAGGTTTAAAATACTCAGAAACTACTCTAAAAAAATAATCTAGAGAATTTTTTGGGAAATTCTGTTTAAGTATGGTATAATAGCAATGAGGTCGATTTGTGGACCGTTGCTTAAATGCAAAAATCATTCATGGCTAATCGAAAGGCGCTATCGTCAAGCAGACAGGCTATGAATGCAGTACAACCAATATCAACCTGCGAGGTTTTGGAACTGTTATATTTGTACTGATAGCAAAACCAGAAACGCTTCAATCACGCGCACGTGAATTTTTGGTTCTGTTCTCTATGTACTGATTACGAGACAAAGCAGCTCACCAAAAGGTTGTTACTGGAAACAAAACTCCTAAAGCCACTTATTCAGTTTGTACTGATACAAAATATCGAGGTATATAGGTAGAATACCTAAAGAATAACAAACACTAAAAATACTAACCCTTGACCTTATTGGAGGGTTATTTTTTACCGCACTATCTTTTAGTAGAAAAAGTATAATTTTATTACTAAAAGAAAATGTGTTATAATAGTACTACTAATATTAAAAAAGGAAAAAAACATGGCTGACGATTTCACACTACAAACAAACATTGATAAACAACTTGACCTACTTCCAGCGTACGTCAAAGAATGGTATCGGACAAAGATGATTGCAGGACGTAGCAAACGCACCCTCTATGAATATCTGAATGAATATCGTCGATTTTTTACCTGGCTAATCGATGCAGATATTGTTCCTGAAAAAAATATCAAGGACATTCCATTATCTGCCCTTGAAAATCTATCTAAGGCTGATGCTGAGTGTTTTTTTATATTTTTAAGGGAACGTAACCTTTTAAATACTAACAAGCCAACCAATAAGAGTGTATCTGAAGTTACGATCCATAGAACATATCGAGCATTATCCGGGCTCTTTAAATATCTGACTGAGCAGACTGAAAATGAAAATGGCGAGCCTTACTTCTACCGTAACGTGATGAAAAAGCTAGAGATCAGGACAAAGAAAAAGGAAACACTCTCGGCGAAAGCCAATAAGATTGCTCCTAAACTCTTCCTTGGTGACTTAGCAAAGCAATTCCTACAATTCATCATGGATGATACTTCTGCTGAAGGTTACGTTAAAAAGGGTAATTTAAGCAACCGTGCCTTATCTACCTATTATAGAGATAGAGAACGTGACGTGGCTATTATCGCTTTGATTGTTGGTTCAGGTATCCGTTTAAGCGAGGCAGTCAATACGGATTTAAAAGACCTTAACTTACATACACTATCTGTCGAGGTTACACGAAAAGGGGGTAAAAAGGATCATGTAAACATAGCTCCTTATGTCATTCCATATATAGAGCCTTTCCTTGAAATTCGTGCTAGTCGATATAAGATTGACGGTAAAGATGCCAACCTACCACTCTTTCTATCAATCCAGACCGGGCTTCCTATGCGTTTAAAGGGAGCAGGGATTGAGAGACTAGTAGGGAAGTATTCTAAGGCTTTTGGTACAGAGATTACTCCTCACATGCTCAGACACGCTCTAGCGACTGATTTATACATGAAAACAGGCCAGGAGGGTATTGTAGCGCAGCAATTAGGTCATGCCAGTACTGCCCTTGTAAGCCACTATGCGCATATTGCAGATAGTCAAGTCAAAGATGGACTATCTCTATTATAAATGAAAAAACCTAGTCAATTAAGACTAGGCTCTTTTTTACTACTCAAACCTACATCACGCAAACACTTGCTGATAAAGTCTGGAATAGTGATTGTGACAATTCATGTAGTTTGCTGATTGGTACTACACAAAATTGTTTATAGTCGGTAGTGTAAATATCAACTGGAATTTCACTTCTGATTTCTTCAATGAGATGCTCGTTACATACAACGATGCACTTCTCATTGGGTGGATAGTCAGTTCTCATTATTTCACGTTGATTACTCCTTTCAACATATTCTCGATTGGTGGCATAGTTAAATACGGAAGGCTTGGAGCGGATCACTATCTTCAACATCCTCGTAAAAAGCAATCTCACTACTTCCATCAGTTTGGTTAAATCTGTCCTCAATTAGTTCTTTCAGACTATTATTCTCTGCATGCAGGGCCTCTATTCTCTCTTGAATAGGAATAAAAAAATCTTTCAATGCAGCAAGAGTATTATTTGTTAGAGTTTCATTATACTTCATAATTTCCTCTAGCGCAACCTTCATTTGTGACTTTTCTTCATTTAAGGCTACTTCTGATTTCAGATTATTGATAGAGTTCATTGTCTTGCTAGACATATCACCCGTGTCAGTTAGAATAATATCCTCTGGAGCTACTTCTACCAAATCTCTTGTTTCACCATTAAAAATGGTTAGAGGTCTTCCTGGATTGTGATAGAGATAATTATCAGATTTGTAGAACGTTTGTTTGAAGATATTATTAGCTCCTAACAAGTTCCAGAATGGTGTGTATTCATTTAAAATGTGTGTCGCACTTGCTACATTAGAGCGATCAATAAATAACGGTACATTAAAGAAAAAGCTATCTCTGTCATCAAATTCGTTTATTAAGAGTTTTTTAAAAGCTAACTCAGTTGTTAGATAATGAATATTCTTAGCTACCTTAAAGATATGTGCTAACTGACTTGGCTGAAAATTTGCTAACGGATCAATAATGAATACAGTATCAATCTTTAAACTTTCAAAAAGGACCTTATTATTTCCTGTTTTGTTATGTAAAGAGCGTATATCTCTACCAATGAATGTGGCATCTCCACAATCTTTAGGATTTTCAGAAGAAAATTTTAGCCCTGTTGCAAGAAAATAGTCAAATATCTTCTTCTCGTTAGGACTATTAACAATAACTGCTTTTTTCTTTGCAGGATTTGTCGAACATAGATTTACCAACTTCTGAAAAAATGGGGAGTTATTAAAATCTTTAATAACATAGCTATCAATATAAATAAATTTGCTCATTATATTTCTCTTTTCTACATATTATCTGCAATTTTGAATTGAACTGTCCGTAACTCAGGATTGTTATTATCCAAATGTTTAATACGTTTGATTGAAGAGAAAAAGTCTTTCTTACTTTCAGATAGGTCCATAAATAAAATGTTCTCTAGGCTTACATAACGGTCAGATAATCTATACTCCTCTTCAATGAGTTCAATAACACTAGGATTGTCAACGATGATTAACAAGAAACGCTTATTCCCTTCACTATCTAAACCATTTTCAAAACGTCCATAGTGCTTAAATATGGTCTCTAATCGACTTAAGTCGCTATCATGCTTGTCCGAAGTAATAAAAGGGTATAGATCGAATTTAGTAGTCTTTTGGGTATCTTTATTATATAGCAAGATCTGGCCATTAAAGCGGACTCGTCGAACTAACCTAGTAATTTCCTTTGTCTGCTGTGGCGTTCTAATCTCAGTAGATTCCAAAAACTGCTCTTCAGCTTTAGAAGTAGGACGATGCTTTGCAGGTCTTTTGCCAATTTTTTCAGTATATGTAAACTGATTTAAGTACGAATAAGAGACAAATCCTGCGAACTCTTTATGAAATCTAAAGTTTAGATAGGCATCCATGATTTTCCAATGTCTGATTGGTGAAAAATCATCTTCCCTACGCTGCTGCTCTTTCCATTTATAAGCAAATTGAGGTGATAAATCCATATGTTTCATTAAGAGATATGAACCATGAGAATAAATAGAATAACAATCACCATATTCTTTATCTGCTTCATCTGGTAACTTAAACCTAAATTTTTGAATGAGATACAGACGATTTAATCTATCCAAGGATTTATCAATCCGTTTCGACTTTTCACCCAGCTCTCTAAGAAGTTGTAAATATTGGACATTTCTAAACTCAGATATGATCCGTAGAACTTTCTTATCAAGGTCTGTCAATAAATTATAGACTACATCATAAGCCGATTCGTCTTCATAGTCTATAATGTGGGTAACATTCTTGCTTCCATTTAGAGAAAAAACATTCTCACTCTCGATCTCAACAGTTCCATTATTAGTTGGTGTGTTGGAAACAATATTGATATTATCCCTAGATACTACAATAGCAAACGGATAACTGTTAGGGAACATAACTGCTTGCATAGAGAAGTCACGATAATAATCTTCTGTCAAATTCGATACTGCTGGAGACTTAAAGATTTCCTCATTTGTATCAGACTTATAGATACCAAACCTTTTTAATACCTGATGAGTTCTTTTGGGTTCGTGTAAACCTAATGGATCATGAGACGAGTGATTACCTACCAACTCTCCCACTATACCTTTAAAAACATTTTTAATTTTGTTATTCATACTTTCTTAATCACAATTCCTTTAAATAATGGTATATATCTATGATAAACCATTTATGTTATATAGTAAAGCTATGATAAAGAAAGTCTGCAATCATAAAAAGAGCCAGCTTAGCTGGCTGACTCTTAATCTTCTTTAAGTTTACGACGGCCTACGAGGCTCATTAATCCAATTCCTAATCCAAACCATGGAAGCATACTTGCTGATGTTCCTGTATTTGGAAGTGATGGCTGAGGATTTGGTTTCTTAGGCTCGCTTGGTTTAGGTGGTTCTGGAGTGTTTGTTGTGACTTTAGCAATCATTTCTTGTCCATTGACAATGTTGATAAAGGTATTCTCAACTTCTCCTGGAGCGATTCGCTCTACTTCGATGTAGAAGTCCGCATCGAAGCTACCTTTAACTCCTAAAGAATTAAGGAAATCCTTATCAATAGAGTAAGCCCACTTACCGTCTTGTTCATTCCATGTCACCTTAACAATCTTATTGATAAAATCTGAATTAGTGCTTTGGTTGAACTCAAATCGGAAAGCATAGGTAGAACCTTTAGGAATTTTGGCACCTGCCTTAATAACTTGACCATTTTTAAGTGTCACATCATAAGGAAGAACCAGGTCTTTTTCAGCGACATATTCTGAACCACGAATGATACCTGACCAGTTACCAGTATAGCGATCATGCTTAACATCTAGCTTATCAATACCATCATACTGATAAAGTGTGTCATGTTTTGTAGGAACAGTGACGCCATCAAGAAGATATTGAATGAACTCTCCTACCAGCACCTCTTTACCATCGAGAACATTTTTACCTGTTTTATCAAGTGCATGTTTCTCTGGCTTCACATCAGGAACTTGAACAGTCACCAAGTTAGAAATATAGCTATTCCCAAAGTCGATTTGCTTAAAGCTATTTTCAACTTTCTCCCCTGCTTTAACTAGGAGCTTAGCTGGGAGTTCAATCGTCACGTTTTTGGCTTTCTTCACGTAGTTTTGGTAGAAACTCTTAGAATCCTTCGCCACCCAAAGATAAAACTCACCTTTAGGGTTCAAGTTCAATTCTTTCAGAATCTTATTGATTGCATCTGTACGGCCTTTATCTGAAAGCACGTGATGCATCTCGAAAAGATTTTTTACATCTTGACCTGCAGCAGTCATTTTGATATTGCCTTGATAAACTGAGAATGCACCATCTTGAACATCATCCAGGATAGCAAACTTTTTACCACGTGCTTGTGCTGAAGCAAGAGTTTTGGTGTACGGGCTGTAATCTGTCATCAAACGGAAGGTCACGTTGCGGTCAAATGTTGTCGCACTGTTGATATCCTTACCAGAGCGGTCCAGAACAGCTTTGACTGGTTTTGGTGGCTCAGGTGTGTAGTTTGTGACTGGATTAGAGTAAACCTCGTAGTTATTCACTAACACTTTATAAGTGTTGTCATAGAAACCTTTATCATAAATTGGTTTCCATGTAATCACCGGGGCATCTAGGCGTTTCCCTTGATAGGTAGCAGTAAAGGTGTAAGTATTCTTTCCTGCATCATATGAAACAGTCCATCCTGCTTTCTCTGCTGCTGCTTTTGTGATAGCTACATCAGGAACCGCTCCAGCTTCGAGCGGATCGATGATGGTAATCTTGTCCCCTTTTTTCACGTTCGCATAGATATTGTCATGTGTCAATGTATAGGTCTGAGTAGCGTTTTTAACTACTGTTTGACCGTTTGTATTGGTCTTATCTGTATCTGATACAGATTTGCTGACAACTGGCTTATACTGCAATTTGTAGCCATGATAGCTTGCAGACAATTTCTGATTTTTGGTTT
>NZ_KV818037.1:0-39966 GCF_001814835.1 Streptococcus sp. HMSC072D07 | reverse complement strand
TGCAGACAATTTCTGATTTTTGGTTTCAGAAAGAGTTTTAAGCGCCAAGGTTGGCTTAACTGGATTTTTCCCTTTGACCAATTCAGCTGATACAGGGTCAGTTTTCACAGGTTTCACAGTTGTTTTTACGATAGTTGCCGTAGTTGGAACTTCAACAACTGGTGCTACAACCTTTGTATTCAAAGCAAACCAGTAAGTTTGCCCATTTGACTCTGCTGGCCCGTCCCATTGGATAAATTCGGTTGTAAAGGTTGTTCCTTGTTTGAACACACCTAGTGCTGCTCCCTTGTACTGATACGCTGAGGATGAAGTATCCCAAAGATGCCCTACCTCTTCTTCACGGTTATAGTCTTCTGCATAAACATATCCATAATCCTTGTTTTGAGTAACAGTTGAGCCATTGATTTCAACATGGGTACCATTGATAGCTTTTGCACCTTCCCAACCGATAGGATTGTGGTTCAGAGACGAGTAAGTTAAGGCAGCAGGCGTCTTTTCAGAAGCCTTAAAAGCTACTTCTTGGCCGTCCTCATTGTAGTAGTAGGTATCTGTAACAAGGAAATTCATGTAGTCCGCAGCTCCACCTGTTCCATCGTTACGTGCTACTACGAACCCTTCTGTTGGATCATTCAAAACATAGACATCATTTAGACCAGTTTTACCTTGGTTTACAATTTGAAATTTTCGATGGATACGAGAAATATTGTGTTGTTTTCCATCTTCGGTTGTAACCGTCAATCCATTCAAATCTGTATAATCGATTTCAGTTGTCCACCCGTTACCTACATCCCTATATTTCAAAACCTTAGTAGAATCAAGAACACGAGAATAGCCTGATTTCCCACTAGTTGAAGCAATATAGCTTGTTGTAACTTCTTTTGAACCTGACGCTGAAGATTTTACAGTAGCATTAGGGTTAGCAGTAGAAAGTCCTAGAGCTTGCAAAACAACTTCTTTGGTATAACCCTCTGTACTTGTCTTGTCCTGAAGATCGTTGTATTTCACCTGCCAATCTGCTTGAGATTTCTTAGCTTTTTCATAAGCTGTCTGGTTTTGTTTCTCAATTTCTTTGGCTTCGTCTGCTGAAGAAACTTCTTGGGTTTTAGAACTGAGAAGTACACCAGATTTTTTCAACTCAGCGAACTTCTGGTCAGCATCTTGATTAACCTGTTCACTAACTCTTTTACTTTCGGTGTAGGCAGCCATAATCGCTTTGTTAAGCTCCACTTTTCCTTTAGCGGTTGCAATAGCCTGCTCATTTTGTTTCTTCAATGTTTCTACTTCTGCGACTGAAGAGACTGTACGAGTAATGACATTAACGTCAACCTTTTCTTTCTTCAGCTGTGCAGATGCGCTTTCTACCGCTTTGTTTAGGGCAGTAGCTTGTTCAACAGTAGCATCATATTTAGATTTTTCGCCCAGGTATTCTGTTACTGCTTGTTGGTTATCTGACAAGACCTGTTTAGCTGTTTGAGTAGATTTCTTGTTTTGGGTTGCTGTCCCATCTGTGGCAGTCGAAGAGTCATTCGTCACTGTGACTGTTGTTGACGCTTCATGTTTGGCTTTTTCATCAGCTACAAATTGATTGTTAGCTTGAATAGCTTCTTGCGCTTCCTGGAAGGCTTCATTGTTTTTGACTTGTTTTGTAGTCGTTTCTTCCAGTTCCTTGACTTGCTTATCCTGATCTTGTTTGATTTCAGACTTAGATTGTTCAAGACTAGATGAAGTAGTGTCTGTACCTTTGTCAACACTTGGTGTTTCAGATACAACTACTCCAGCTTTTTTAGCCTTGTCAGCAGCCTTTGTGACTGCGCTATTATCGATCGCTACGGACTGGCTACCTGTTGATTTACCAGCTTGTTTAGCGTATGTGTTGTTTTCATTTTTGCTTTCAGGTTGTACTGCTTCATCTGCAAATGCTGTTCCTGCAGAGAAGGCTACAATACCTGCTACTGCAATCCCTGATACTAAGCCTTTGGCCCATTTTTTCTTACGAAAATAGCCGTGTCCTTTCGTTCCTTGAATTTTTTCTGTCATTCCCTTTCCCTTTCACCTAATTAAAACATTTCTTTCTTGTAGAAGTAGCCAACTGCTGTCAACAACATAGCTCCAATAGCACCTAGAATGCTTTCTGCTGTTCCAGTGTTTGGAAGTGTTTTGAGTTTTCCTTCTTTATCAGTAACAGAGATAGTCTTATCTTCGTTAACTGTTCCGCCAACTTCTTCAGGCGCAACCACAGAACCATCTGAAAGAACTACGTTTCCATTTTGAGTGCTAACGATAGAAACACCCGTATTTGTTTCAACAGGCTCCTTGGTTACATCATGGACCACTTGTCCTGTTGATGTAGATGTTGTTCCAATTTGTGACTTACCTTGATCATTGGCTTCATCAGTTGTCTTTGGCTTTTCAGCAGGTACACCATCAAGACTTCCAGCGTTGTCTTTGCCTTGCAATTTGTTTAAAGCATCTGATTGGTCTGGAGTTCCTAGTTTGTCAGCAGGTACACCATCAAGACTTCCAGCATTGTCTTTGTCTTGAGGTTTGCTTGGGACTGTTGATGCACCATCAAGACTTCCGGCATTGTCTTTGCCTTGAGGAATTTCAGCAGCTGGAGTATCCGATGGAACTGTTGGTGTCTCAGCAGGAACTGTCGGTGTCTCGGTAGGAGCTGATGGAGTTTCTGATGGAGCTGATGGAGTCTCAGCAGGAACTGTTGGTGTTTCAACACTTGGAGTTTCTGATGGCAAAACCACTTCAGAAGATGAATGTGTTTCAGTGCTGATAGCATCGTCAGCTTTAACTCCCCCGTTAGCAGTTAAGATTGCGCCAGCAACCAAACCGATTGCAAGTGTTTTAAAGATTGTTGTTTTACCAACATGAACTAAGTTTTTTGTTTTCATAATAAAAACCTTTCTATTTTTAATAATAATAGTTTACCTTAAAATATTTAAAAAGTAAAAGTATGATGGCTTAATTTAGCCTATGATAGACAAAATTGCTTTTTAACCTTTTTCAAAACCTAATTTCAGGTCATCATTAAGAATTATTCGAGCCTCAAAGGTCCCTTGGTTATTGGATTTCTTTAAACCTTTTACTACGCTAGTCCTTCTCTTTGCGAGAAGATCACTGGCCATTTTTTGTGTTAGTTTTTTACCAGCAATCTCCATACTTAAGAAAAAGTCACAAGTTCCTACTTCCCCACGCGCCACCTGCTCTTGTGTCAGTAGTCCGTTTAAACACTTCAAGAATATTTTCTTATTCTTACTTGTGATATAACGTACTGGTGCGTGACATTTGGGACACGTTCCTACTTCTCCAGTAGCAGACTGTTTCAATTTCTCCATATACTCTTTATATGGAAGATAATCGACCTTGCTCATAGAGGCGTCAAGATCATTAAATAGGTTCTTCTCACTCTCTCTATTCAAATATCTAGTAATATTTGACAAAAAGCGTTCCTTCGTATTCTCTCCACTTGAAATTTTCTTGAGTGATTGCTCCCACAAGGCAGTAGTCTGCGCATCACTAAGGATTTTGACGCTTGAATAAGACTGACAAAGTAATCGCCCTAACTCGGTTAAATGTATACGTCCTTTCTTGACAACGTACCAATGATAATTCTTGATTTTCTCCAAGGTAGGCGCTCTGGTCGCTTCAGTTCCTAGACCTTGGGTTTCTTTCATGATTGCTCTCAACTCTTCATCTTCAAAATGTCTGCCGGCAGTTTCCATAGCATCGATTAATGTCCCTTCGGTATATAACTGAGGCTTAGATGTATGTTTCTCAATCGGTGTTAGTTGAGGAGTAACTAGGTCATTCAAGGCTACCTTAATCAGTGGTTTCTCTTCTACGCTCTCTATATCGAATAATGCCTCTTTATCTTCCCACAATATTTTCCAACCTTTACGAGCAGTCACGCGCCCAATCGTCTGGAACTTCCCATTTCCTACTTGCGTGATAATCTTTGTATGCTCGTACTGATATTTGTGTAAGAAGATAGCCAGACTGCGCTTTAATACTTCCATGTAGATAGTACGCTTTTCATTGCTCCATGATACGATCTCCTCCATAGCAGGAAATTCTGTGGTCGGTGTTAAGCCTGCGTGGACTGCTGCCTTTTTGTTATTCACGTAAAATCCGTCGACTTTGCCAGACTGTACGCATTCAGATAGAGGGATATCTACTAACTGTGTCATGGTATAAAGGCTATCGTGTAAGTATTCAAACCTCTCTACCGATATATGATTAGAGGATGTACGTGGATAGGTAACATATCTATCCGTTTCGTATAACTCTTGTAAGATAGCAAGTGTTTCAGACGGACTGATACCTAACTTCTTATCCATAGCTTTCTGCATATCACTCAGACTATATAATCGAGGTGAGCGTGATTCTTTAAGTTCTTTCTCTAGCTCTACTATCTCCCCTTTGTCATATGGACCGACAAAAGACGGATTGGAGATTAACTTCTCCCACTGCTCCCTGGTATCACAATCTCCTTTCCATTTCTTCCCTTTCCGTTCTCCCTTGGTATAGGTTATATCGGCTGGAATGTATTTACCAATATATGTACCGTTTGGATGTGTGAAAGTTGCCTCTAGTTCATAGTAGGTTCTTTCTACAAAGTTCTCTCGCTCTTGCTCTCTCTGGTAAATAAAGTAAGTAGTCGGACCAATAATACGCCCAGATGCGATTTTCCCCTCTTTCTCTGGAACTCGTAAGCCTAGCTTATTCTCAAGGGACTTCGATAGATACCTACTGCTATTCATTCCTAAAAGCCAGTCAGCAATCGCGCGTGCTTGTGCTTCTTGTGCTTGTAAGTAACGATAGTCAATATCCTTTAGATTTTGAAATCCTTTACGGATAGGCTTAGCCGTGAGGTCGTCAATCCAAAGGCTCTTAAATGTCTTGCGCTCGTCATTCCAGACTTTCGCTTGCTTACAAATAAGATAGGATATATAAGAGCCCTCACGATCAATGTCGCCTGCCCAGATAATTTGTTGAGCAATCTTCAGTTTCTTCTCGACTATCTCATACTGTCGCTTGCGCTTTTCATCTACTACATACTCAAAGTTGTCTGGTACAATAGGAAGATTTTCCAAAGACCAGTCTTTCCATTTCTCATTATATTCCTCTGGCTCTTTTAATCGGACTAGATGCCCTTTCGCCCACGTTATAATGAGTGTATGGTTGTTCATGTATTTACACGCTTTGATTTCAAGATACCCTTGTTGCTTTGCAATCTTAGTGATTTTTTCGCGCGTGCTAGTGGTTTCTGATAAGGCTAGGTAATATTCAATACCTTGGCTCTCTTTCTCTGCTAATGCTGTAATAATCATGTTTAGATTATACTACAAGCGATTGCAAAGGTTAAGCTATCTTCAGCTATGATAGACAAAAAAGCACCTCTGGGATTTCCAGAAGCGCTAATTTATTTAACCCTTTTTTTATTCTTGTCCAGTAATTCTTTACCAAAAAATTCATAATAGTACCTTGCTAGTATCCAAAAAGATAATGCCATACTTCCCAACACTGAGATAATGAGTAAACCGACTATTTCAATGAAAAAGATAAATAACAATCCCAATAACATGAACTGCATTATTTTATTCTCAATTAATCCAGAACTTATTAACGACATTGAAATCCAGTTGGCGAGATATATTAGAAACCAAGAACAAGATATAGGAATAGCGATAAGCGAGATAAAGCAAAGAACTATATTGGCCAGCACTTTCCGCAAACTCTTAGAATAAAGAATGTTTTCCCTTATGGATTTCAATCTATCCTTTGCTATGAAAAAATAATAATACAATACTGTCATACTATGCCTCCTATTTTAGCTCAAATGAATTTATAAGATACGGTAACAAATCAGCAGACGATAGGTATATCATTCCCCCTCCTACAATAATTAAAAAGATACTCACCATCCATTCCCAAGTAGTTAGATTTGGAAAGAAATCTTTCTTACCACTCCAGCTAAGTGTGATGTCTGTATTTTTAGCTATGATAAATACTCCATTGAACGAAATGCACACTCCTACAACAAACAATACAATAAAACCAAAAATCATATAATTTCCTCCTTGCTTATTTCTAGGCTTTTAAAATAAATAAACTAATAAATAAAATGGTGATAGAAACTATCTACCGTAGTGAAGTTCACCTTCACTGTCCTCGTATTCGAGCCAGTGGTCCATAACATCCGGACCTTCTTGTAACTCACGTCCAGTAGGAGAACACCACTCCTCATTTCCATTAGATGTTTCAAACACCTTTTGAAAAACACCATTTCGGTCAACGTCCACAAAGCGTGGATATGTAACAGTAATTTCAGGCGGTTTTGGGAAACTCATCCAATAAATAACATTACTACAAGTATTTTCAAAACCAATGCCATCGTTAAAATCAACCCAGATATCTGTATACACTTCTTCGCTTTCACTTGTGTAAACAAGAACCTCTTCGTCTAATTCAGGGGTTTTCCCGTCCCACATGAATTCAACTTCATCTCCGTATTCCTTTTTTTCTTCGCTAGTAAGGGGTCTTTGTGTAATTTTTTTCCAGTCTGTATTTTTCATATTTCTTTCCTCTTATGTTCTTCCTCATTTATTCAACAATTCTTCCTTTATTCTCTTACAAAAGCAAACAGACTATTCTCATAAGTATAAATGCTATATGTTCCGTTTAACTCGATTAGCTTTGTGCTTTCTTCTTCAATATCGTGTCCCCCTGTTGTGATTGAGAAATTACCTTTGAAAACAGATAGGTATTCCATTGATAGACGATTAAAATATCGTTTATCTTCAAAGACTGAAAATCTACAAGTTCCGTGGCCAACATGAGACAAGATTGTCTTTAAATCGCTACTTTCTACAAACAAAAATGATTGTGTACTATGTTTCGAGAATTGACCTGAAGAAAACATATCACGGATCACGTACCAATTAGAACTATATCGGTCATAATTTCCAGTTAAATCAAACTTACATGATGCAAAGTAGTACAACAATTCATTTTCAATACTCTTCAACATATCTGCATCGTCGTATTTATTCCTTGGGTGGTATGTTCTTTTAATTTCATTCAAAACTTGAACTGTGGCTCTAGTATCAGATAAGAACTTCCAAGGCAAATCTTCCATAAATCGCTCTAATTCTTCTCGGTCACGCTTTTCCAACCTACCTTGTAAAGATTTTTTTAAATCCTCTAACTTCTGTTTAAAGGTAGTTCTGCGCATACCACGATAGTCGATTGAGTAATAACAATTTTCTAAATCTTCATCAACTAAGTTGACTGGCATTTCTTCACCGTAAACATCTGTGCCTACATATTCCTCAACCACTTCGTTTCTAACGTCTGCCTCGGCAAGTAGTCTTGCTAAAGACTCTAAATACTGTGCATCAAGGTTCTTTTTGTAATCTGGAACGAAAATTGTAACCTTGACGTTATCTCTTGTATCTCCAGACAACAATTCTAAACCGTCAAAAACATAGTCGATTACTCTAAAAGGGCAATCATGTTTTGCTCTTAAATTCTTACCTTCACTAACCAAAATTTCTTCCATTGTTGTTTCCTCCACTAACCAAAATTTCTTTCATTGTTATTTCCTCCTAAAGTACTCTGAAGTTATTTCTACAAATTTTAAGAGCCTTTTATAACCATCGGGCTGCAAAACTATCGCAGCGATAACTATAATCACTAATATTCCTAAACCAATAAAGGCTAAATTAAACAATTCAACATCTTCTTTATCCATTTTAAATCGCATTTTTACCCCTCCTGCTTTACAACATCATTCGCATACTCAGTCAGTATGGAACCTACACGAATACTAGCATTCTCTAATTTCCGGTCTCCATTTGCTAGACGTTGAACAACTGACAATACCAGTCCAGTATCCTTTGCTATCCGATAAGGATTTTCCTTTTCAAATAGCACTTTGATTTTATCTGTATCTACTTTCATAGATACCCCCTTCTACTTTTTATTCATTTCTTCAACGTTTTTCACCAACTGGATGTTGCCTTCATAATCAAAGAAATCAACTAAGAACCACTCTCGCTCTCCAAAACAGTCTTGGATATTAGCCATCGTACAATCTTTTGCACTTTTACGATATATAATGTCTTGGTAAACCATATCTTTAGCCATTGCTTTATCAAAACTTTCTTTGCTAGAGAATGTTTTAATTCGAATATCACCACCCCAATACGAACGAGCCAATTTCACTTCATCGTAGGCAAAAGAAACATATTTTCCACGCCAGCCTTTTGTTTCATCAAGAATAGTTCCTGTATTACCATTTGCTTCACAAATTACAAACATAGCGTATTCAGTTGTTTTTCGCTCTTTACGATCCTCGTTATCAAGATAGACAGGTTTACTTACAGCAGCATAAACTTTAGGCTTACGGATAACATTTTCTAGGTCATTGATAAGGAGTAACTGTTTATAGTAAGACTTATCCTCGTCACTTAAACCAGCAACCCACTTAGAGTAACGTTTTGCCTGATGAGGAGTTACTACTCGCACGTCATGAATAATCTTGAATGAGGTTAACAAGTTTAAATCATAGTCTTGCGCAACAATGTGGAGACGGTCAACTTTTTCCTGTTCTTCCAAGGCTTGCTTCATCCCAAAAAGGATGGGAAGCATGTGTGAGTAATCGACGTAACGTCCTGAATTTGAAATCCTACCAATCCGTTTGGTGTGAATGTAGTAGTTGATAAGATTGCTATTGATAAATTTAAGATTAATGAACTCGTCATCCTCAATATAAAGACTTGGGCTGATTTTACTTTTACCGTCATCCCAATGCCACAAATACTTTTCTCCTCCAACATAAAAACGGTAGGTGAAATTAGAGAAATAATCGATCCCTTTAATTTTATTCAAACCTTCATTTACAGAGGTGTTGTCTGTCAAAGCATTATCTCCACGACCACGTTCAGTTGTGCCACCTCCATAACGTCCTGTATATTTAGCATTATCTCTAAACGAGTTTAGCACATAAATTGGATCGTCAGTCTTAGAATATTGATTTAAAATAGGGATAATTTTTGCTAGTTCAACGTAAGTGGAATCAGTAATCTGAGAGTCAGCATTTGACCAAATAATACCTGAGTCGGAAAACATATTTGTTGGAACATGATCCAGCTGCAAGATTTGATTACGCTCAATTAACCCCATAATAAGATTAAACAAGTAATAGCGAGATTGAACCAATGATAGTGAAGTTTCTTCATCAGAAGATTTTGATGTGAAAGAGTCCTCTGACAAATAAATGTCTTGACTATCTAGCCATGTCAACCAAGTATTCTCTCCATTGCGAATCAAAACTCCTACTTCATTTGGCATCGTATTCCTAACAAATTCCATAACTGTATTATTAAGCTCAAAGCTTCCAGCAGAGTTACGCATTTTAAGGAAGGTAATCCCTTTGCTTGTTGGGCAGATATGTTCAAGGAGAGCTGGAGAGTGTTTGATTGCCACCTCTAAACTTCCTGCATGCTCGTCATAAATATCTTTCAATCGAGGAAGGTCTTCATCCAAGTAGATAAGCTTTTGGTGAATGATAATAGGCTGCTGAATAGGCGCATTAGCCCCTTTATGGATGTTCATGAAGTTGACAGTTAATCCATTACGATACTCAAAAGCTGTTAGGTCTGAGCGCATGATCAAAAGATCATGCTCATAAAGTTTGATTTTTTCTTGAAGTTCCGCCATCATTTTAGCTTGCATTTCATACATAGCTGTAATTTGAGCTTCCATCTCAGCTTTTAAGTTATTGATTGCTGCTAGTTGCCCTGCGAAAGCTTCATCTTCAAATTTAGAAACTTTTTCAATTAGCCCTTTTGCTTCCTCAAGCTGATCATTTATAACAAGTTGATTGTCTGCTTTTACAACCAACTTGTTTCCAATAGCAACGTCCTTTGTCTGCTCCACTATTGCTAATAATTCTTCAGGAACGATATAAGCCTTGGAATACACTTCGATAATAGCAAAACCTTCATAGATAGCCATTACCTTTACTTTGTGTTCAGGATTTAACTGGAGGAAGTTAATTAAATCTTCAGTTAAGAAAAATTCACCTCTCCTACCACTCAAATATTGACTACAATATTCGCGCGTGATGATTTCTCCACTATAACAAAGTTTATCTTCATTATCCTTGTAGAACTCTTTTACACGTTCGTCCATATCCTCTGTAAGAGTATCGAGTTTCAACGTAGCATAAGCAATCACTTTAGAAAGACGTGTTTTCTCTGCTTTTTCTTGCTTATCCTTTAACTCACGATACTCCTTAAAAATTTTAGAGGCTTCATCTGAATAACTGATAGTCGGTTCAAATCTAACCATATCTTTTACCTTCCTTGATTCTATAATACTATTATACCCCATTTGGGGTATAAAGTCAAGAAAAAAAGAACAGACTATCTCTAGCCTGTCAACGTTATTTATTATTGTTGAATATCCACGTTTACTCTATCCTTAAACAAGTCAATATCACTATACCGAGGACTCTGCCCTCTTGGTACTTCTGTTTCGGTGTCTAGGTCAGCTAGAATATCTGACACTACCTCTAAAGCGTACCAGTAGTAACGTTCTGCTTGTTCATGTTCTACATTTTGAACCTTCCATTGTGAAGGAACTTCAAAAAATGGATCACTAGGTAGCTCTGGGTAACGTCCTTGCTCAACTAGTTTATACATTACACCTTTCTGGCCCCCTGGTAAAGCAAGTAGTACATAGTCCGGATTCTTTCTAAGTCGGCCAGATTTGGTAGTAAAAAGCACCTTACCATTGTTATCTTTTGCATGATAATAGTGTGCCTCTAAATTTCCTTCTGAACTATACTTCTCTCCACTCAACATAACCCACGGTTGAAGTTTAACAACTCCTACACTATCTTTTGCCATTATCTTATTTCCTTTCGTCTACACATTGTTTTGATGTAACTTCGTGTTCCAATTTATCCCAAAGTGGTTTGAACCAGATTGAATGAGATAATGGTCGATACAACACTGTCGTTAAAATAATAGCACTTAGAACGCTGAACCATGCTACGCTTGCTGCATCATAATCATAATTAGTTCTTACAGTATTGAAATCCATATTTATAAACCATTGATAAGTAAGGAACATTGTAAAGCTAAAGAACAAATACAATGTAATAAAAGCAGCAATTAAAATAAATAGGCAGATACTCATAATTCGCTTATTTTTACTGGATTCCTTCATATTCTATTTACTCCTATTCCTCTTTCTCTAATTTGTTAGATTTTACTCGACAAATAAATCATTTCTATTCATTTATTATTTATAAAGTAAATAATTTTCATCCATTCATTACCTGTTATCTCCTCGTGTCTGGATACCAAATAATTTTTGATAAGCAATCCTATCCCAATCATTTTCTAGGTAGAAAAAACTTACAAGTGAGTACAATTTTGAAATACTTTCCCGAGATAATCCTTTCTTTTTCCAAAAACGATTATTCCTCCAGTTTTTTATAAAGCTACTTTTCGATTTTAACTTTTCAATTTTCGCCAAGAGGGAATTGCTAACCGTCTTATAAAAGGGATCATAAGAACCATATTTACTATTGAGTAGTCTGTTTCTCTCATTGACTTCACATAATCTAAACCAACTTTCATGAAGTGATTTTATAATATAGTCTTCGTCCAACAATAAAGAATGGATCTTTAATGCAATCTCTTCAGAGATGTTAAGAACATCCGTTAAATTTGAGATGAAGCTGATTTTAGATGTCTTATAAAAAAATCTAAGTTCATCATTAGAATAAACATAATGAATGAGGTTATACAGATTTACTTCAAGATTTACTTCAAGATTATTGAAATCCTTTGGCAAATCATTAACAGGAATACTATAAGTAATATTTCCAGTTGTCTGATAGCGTTTCTTTGCAAATTCTAGATCTCGCTCTATACATTCCTGAATGAACTCATTTTCTCTTTCTCGCTTCATTGACTCTTTTTCCAAAAAAATATGCTCCAGTTCTTCAATAGTTCGCGACTGTCTTTTCCAACTAGAATACGGCATTCCTGTATAAACCATGAGACATTTCCTTTCTTTATTTCAAGATTGTTTTCCCATAAAATATTGGTGACTGATTCACTTGATTATGGCAGTTAGAGCAGTAAAGGTTAGGTTCTTGCCATAGGACAACATCATCAAATACCATCAAATTATCTAATGATTGATATGGCTCTATCAAAGGGAAATACTGATTGATAAAAGTGTTAAACCTTTGAGGTTCTTCTATAAATGCTAGAGCAGGGCTATCACTATCAAAGAGGAAACCTAAAGTGAATAGTTGGCCCTCTTTATTAAGAAGATAATAGCAGTTATCATCAAGCTGCTCTCCTATAACCATGTCAGTGGGTTCAACCTCATAGAGATTGCAGTAGAAAACCTTGCATTCTTTACAATGAGGGCAGCTATCAAATAAACGTGTTCTGCGCGTGTAGAAGTAATCATCTATTGCTGACAAAAACAGATTCTTTGGTTTCTTTCCTAAGAAAAAGAAGAATGGAATAATATAGCCACCAATAAGAACTATGATCAACCAAAAATTTTGAGTAGTAACGATTTCAGATATAATACCTAAGAAAGTTAAAGGTAACACTACCCAACGAACTGCCCAGATTAGTAAATACGTTATCTGGCTAAACTGAAATTCATGTTGAATGATTGACTGACGGTAACGATATATTAGAGCAGAAACTCTGATGCAGAATAAAATAAAGCTAAATAGGAAGTATTGTAGAATTAGTAAAGCTAGGTTCATACTTCCTCCTTTGTTACCATTTTATCTATGAGCTGATTATTAGCTACTATATCCCCTTTTTCGTCATCAAAAGCGATTGTATCTTTCATTATTTTATAGTTTCCTGTCTCTTTATCTTTTACAACAGAAACAACTGTACCTGCCTTATCAACTCCAAACGAGTCAGCAATTTTTTTAGCATCGGTAGTATTTAAGTCGATAAATAAAAGGTTTTGTTTTCTTTCTTCTGGTAGTTTTTCTAGCAACGAAGTTAATCCGACCTTACAGTAAGGGCACGTCGATTTATAGAATACATAATATCCATTCCCCTCTTCAGCAATTAGTTCTGCTTTCTCTGCTGCTGCATCTAACTTTTCAGAAACTAACATAGTTTGTTCCTGGGTAAGTGGCTTAAATGTTGTATTTTGGTAACTAATCAATGAGATCCCGATACCATATTCAGAAACATTTTCCCTCTTTTCTTGATTAGCTACCACCATACCCAAAATCAAAGAAATCACTACGGGTAAAGAAAAGAATAAGATTATGCGCCAGCTAGACAACATAAAATGTTCTGTTATCTGCTTCATTCCTTTTGTATAAACTACTAGGGGTGACAAAAGAATAGATAGAATGATCCAGATTAAAATTCCAGATGGTGACATATGGTAAACAACCTTATATCCAATGGTGATAAATAGATTGGTTAGAATTATTCCAGTACAAACCATAACAAACAGATATATTAGATATAGGTCTTTCAAAAAATCTCGGTCTTTTTTCGTCATACTACTTCTTTCGTCCTTTTAATTGTATGTACCCATGCAACTTAATAAGGGTTTCCAATTTCACGTTAGATAATGGTCTTTCCTTCTTATTCAAAGAGATAATCGTTTGACGTGAGATTCCAGTATCACGCGCCAACTGTGCGCTATCTAAGTCTTTATCAAAGAGCAAAGCACGTATAGCTTTTAGAGAAATAAAATCCAGTTCGCCCTGCTCATTACTTGGTTGAATATCCAACTCCTTCCGAGTATAGCTATCTACCCCTTTGAAAACCTCGATAAATTGTTCAGCAGTGATCACGAGTGCACTTTCATGAGAACTGTTCAAAGAATGTAATTCATAAGTATAGAATGGTTTAACATCTAGCTTATAAAAATCCTCTCCGTCCTCACTAGCAATGACTGTGATGCGTTTTTTCGGTATCCATGTCGCCATGTAGTTATATTTACTTTTTTTAGGAAAACGGACCAGCATTGCCTTTTCTGTCTCTTTGACAATTAGTGACCGATATAAATATAAGATAGCCATAGTTTTTTACCCAAAAGCCTTTCCTACATGACCGCCATAATAGTGAGAAATACTAACTTGATGAGCGGTTGTATTATAGTTTCCAGTCCAGAAAATGCTATCAGAATCCTTTTTAGTTGATTTAACAATAAATTGAACAACATCTGTTGATTTCGATTCGTAAACCTCTATATTGTTGACATCGACATCATAACCATTCTGTTGAAAAGAAACTGCAAAAGTCATTATCATATCCTGTTTAGCCATTTTAAGATGCTTCTCTATTGAGTAATCAATCTCTAAGATATTAGCTGTTTTACATTCCTTGATAACAACTTTAAATGCCTCTTTGACTTCTTTCTCAATATTTTTGTCTGCCCTATGACCTGGCATTTCAATAGATGATAAGGCTTTATTGTAGTTTCTATCATCTTCAGTAATTACGACTCTTTCAGTGCTTTCCTCGGACGGCTTTTTCTCTTCCTTAGATGATTCTTGTACTTGCGATTGTTCTTGATTTGTTTTATTCACATTCTGAATATAGACAATAGTTATGGTAGTTACAGCTCCAACTGATAACAAAAAAGTTAATAAGATTTTCAATTTAGACATTTTATTTCTCCTCTTTTTCTTCTGATAGGTCAACAATAAAAAATGTAAGTAAGGCAGGTGCTAAGAAACACATAGCTATTGAGAAAATAAACTCAACAATCGCTTTCCCTAAGTCTTTAGTCTGACCTGCAATAGTTAGGCCTCCTTGGAGTGTATGTATAAAGTAATCTTTATAATTCATATACCCAACGGATACCACAAAAAATAATGATAACCCAATCATCCACTTAATCATGCGCTCAATTTTTGAGGTATAAATTTTATACGTCTTGTCTTGCTTGGCTTTTATTGCGACCTGCATCTTCTCTTCTTTTTTTCTTTCTTTCTCCGCTTTTTCCTTTAGGATTTCCGCTTTTCTAATCTCGATACGCTCTTCAAGTGGAAGCCCATCAAGTTCATCTTTTACAGGTACATCATAATCATCAAAAATACTCATATCCTTTTCCTTCCTTTCTCTACAAAGAGATAATGTCCCTTATATCATCCGTATCTAATGCTTTAGCAATCTTATCAATCGTCTCAAACTCGATGCGCGTGCTACCATTCAATAAAGATGATACCGTGTTTGGTCTAATCCCAGCCATTTTAGATAGCTCTGATTGTGTTATGTTACGTTCCGATAGTGTTTCTTTTAAAGTGATCTCTACCACTATTATTTCACCCTTTCACTATGATTACTCCTTTATTATAACGCTTTAGCGATATAAATGCAAATGCAATAACGGTAAAGCACTACAATATAAATAAAAAGCAGTGATTTTGTCACTGTTTTTATTGTTTTGTCAATTTAAGGTTTGATTCATTCCCGTATGCGAAAGAAAAACCATTTCTTTCACTTGCACTACTACTAATAAGGCGGTAACTATATGTATTAGGTTTACCGATTGCTTTTCCACTCACAGAATAATTCTGTTCAACAACTAGGAAAGTACCATCTTCAAACACATGGCATACAATTCCAGTATGTCCATAAGTTGCCTCTTCCATACTAGAGAAAATCGCCCCTTTTTTAGCATTCTTAGTCGTAGTATTTCCAAAGATATTCGCCCAGGCCGCAGCTTGGTCTTTACCATCCCCTATAACAGTACCAGAATGACCCCAAAGGATATTCCCTAGACTAACAGTAAGGTCAACACATTCCCCAGATCTTTCTACCCAACCAGTGGAACTATCATATTCTAAACCAAGTTCTTTTGGATCAATAATATACTCTCTCAACTCAATAGGTAATGATGATGGTGGCCACCCAATTCCATCTACTTGAACTCCACTAGGAACTTTTCCTGTTCCGTCTGAGGTTTTCCTACGCTTACCACATTTATCTATCTTTTTCGGTTTAGTAGTTACTCCAAGGCTATCTGATGGCTGGATAGGCCCTACTTCAACAAAAGGCGACTTACCATATTTCTTAATGGCTTTCTCATCCAACCATTTGTACTTCGCTCCTACAGTATCATATGCATTATTTAGAGAAGCTTCATAAGCTACTGGGTCGCTTGCCCACCCCCCTTGAGCGATAGCTTTAGATATTGATTTAGGATCAGTATTGTTTATAGCTCCCTTGTAAAGAGTCTGGTGGGCCATAAATTCAGACTTTGCAACAATACCTGCATCATACGATTTAAACCAGGCATAGTTCCCACCTGTAAAGTCTCCGACATTTGTACCTGGGCGTGTTCCAGAAAGGTCAACTGCATCCTTACCATAGGTTTCCAATGTGATAGGGAAATTGTCTAGGCTTCCTCCAGTTTTAACCCCTCCCATATTATGGGCCATCCAAAAGCTAGTTCCAGATGGATTAGTAAAGTTAAATCCATACTCAACATGAGTCTGAGCGATAGAAAAAGAAGGGAGATAACCACCTGCTTTCCAAGATAGGATATAGGCTTCCTCATGTTCGCTTATAAACTTGTCGATATTCTGGTCGAAAGAGGAAGTTTCAGAAGCATTCGTTTCGCTTGTAGTTGTTTTTGTTGTTCCACAATCTTGCGCTCGTTTAGCATGAGAGGATGCTGCAGCTGAGAAGATAGATACAACAACTATAAGAGCAAGTGAAAAGAAGAGTAGGGTTGATACTACTACCGTCCCTAAAATAATCAACTTCTTTTTTAGTATTTTCTTCATGTACTATCTCCCTATTAGTAAAAATAGATACAAGATACCAATAAGGATCACCCCAGTTACAAAGAGTTTTGCTAATTGACGATAAAAAAATTTATTTCTACTTATCTGTTGATGATATAATACATCATTGTCAGATTGCTGATAGTATTCTTTTTGTAGTTCAATAGTACCATTGATTTCATCGGTAATTTCTGTTCTTACATCATCAATATACATTTTACTTCGAGAAAATAGACCGGACCTTTTCTTATTAGTACGTTCAATTTCTTGCTCGTCTAAGTCGCTATAATACTCGTTATAGTATTCAGCATAATCACTACTAGAAAACTCATCTTCTAGTTCCTCTGAATATTTATCTTTAACCAAAATAACGAACCCCTTTCCTTATTTTTGTCAAGATTGAGCGTCTTTGAGGTGCAATAAAGAGGTCGTCCATGACTGTTACTTTCCCCCAAACCCCCTTGATTTTAAAGGTTCTTGTCAATCTACGTTCATAAATACCTAGTTTCTTATATGTATATTTTTCGTCCTTTTCATCAATCAAGATGAAATCCTCTACATCAAAGAACTCTAAAATAGAGTAGGCTTGGTTATATTCCTTATACTTTGCCTTGTTTGCAAGTCGTTTTTCATAAAGAGGAGAATACTTCTCAGAAAATCCAGAAATTGCACTAACAATCATCTTACGATGCCCTTGTTCAATCTTTCTAATTGTAAAGGCAATAGCAAGAAATAGTATCGCATTCATTCCGGATTCTGTTAATAAAGCCGTAGGTAAAAATACCAGTAAAAGAGTTAGAAGGATAGAGTCCTTCTTACCTAAAATAAACATGAGTACTACTGTTACAATTCCAAAAAATACATAAGGCATAAAGCCAAGTAAGACAATCTCCTTTCCATATCTATCAACTAATTCTGAGATATGGAAGGAATAAGCCATGAAACTTCCAGATAAGAAGCCCACCTGCACTGCTATCGATAAGAGATTTAAAAAATGTAGTGTTCTAACATTATGGATTTTTTTTTGCAGCTTATAATACAATTCAATAACTGTTACCATATTTCTCCTTTTTAACGCATTCTAGCATATCTAGCGGTTTCGGCGTAAGGCAAACCGTAGTAATCAATATCTGGTCTATCTGATAATTGCATTCCAAATGAGTAGTTAGCAACCCCAGATATATTCAAGAAAAACTGTTCATTTTGAAGATAACGAAGTCCATCTAATTCTGACTGCGTTATATCACCAAAACTTTTTGCAATTTTAGGGATCACCATGACTTCTTGTTGAGTTAAGATACGGTTACGCATCTGAGCAAAGACTCTCCTTGATGCTAGTACATATGGTGAAAAGTCATCAGATTCAGCAGAGGAAAGGATTTTGTCAAGAGAAGATACCTCCAAAATAATTCCAGAGTCATTTTTAGTGATCTCTTCAATCATTTCTGCTAGGAAAGTAAGAGAATGTGCGTAAGTAGGTTCAAACAACTTATCTGCACCAGTAATGGTAATAATCACATGATTTGGTATTTCTTCAATATCTCTACTATCCGCTTCCAATCTATTCTTGATACCATTCTTAACTGATTCAGCTGATGCTAGACTAAGTATTTGGTAAAGTACAATGTGAAGCAAAGCCTTATCATCAATACCAGATAAATTGAATGTAACTACCTTTTCACCTTCTATTTCAACAAAATCTGACGTTTTATTCATGTAACGGTAATCGTTAAGTATGGCTCGAAAAGCAGATACCAATCTCTCATAACTTTCAGCTTTTGAACGTCCTGCTTCTCCTCTGCTGCGCTCTCTTCGCCAATCCGCATCTAAAGCATCAACTAGGTTACTCAAAAGAGGATAATCTTCCCATGTAGAATTAGTAAGATGTAGGAGACTATTTTTTTGCTCTGCTTCACTTAATTTCCATAAGTCAAAAGTGGCATATAATTCATCGGTAGTTTCCTTGAGATTATTAAAATCACTTTGGGTAAGACTTGGATCTTTGATACTAGCCAGCACCTTTAACTTGTTACAATGAACCTTATAGCTTCGGATTTGGTCAGTTATTAACGTTTCTTCTGAAATACGTGTTGCCATAATTTGTAGAGGGTTAATATGGTAGTTGCTTTCTCCATCGGTAATATCAAATACCAACCCTCCCTGGCGCCGTGTCAATTCTGATAAAGAACCAGATAGGTCAATATTTATCAAAGTATGCCCCTTGGCAAACAAACCATCTAAATATTTAGCAAGTAATTTACCTTTACCAGCATTATTTATCCCTGCAATCATAAGGGTAGGTGAAAGACGTTCATTATCTTGATGTAACATATCAAAATATACAGGACCACCAGTACGAGTAAATCCTAGGAAGATACCATGGTCGTCCATTAAAGTTGTATGGATATATGGGAAACCAACTGCCAAAGTATCGTTGGGAATTGGCTGAGGATTTCTACTAGTAGGCAGCATTCTATGATAACTTGCAGGGATAAAAGGTGTATCATACTCGGTTTTCATCATGCCTTGGCTAACATGAACACCATAACCATTTAATTGAGATTTTAGATCACTCTGTTTTTGTTTTAATAATTCTGGAGTATCAGCAGGAATATAATAGGAAACACCCACATTTTTTACCTTACCATTATTATCAGCAAATTCTTTTAAATCAAGTAACGAATTAACTTCCCTACTATTACTCACGTCATCTGTAAATTTCCGGTTAGAGGAATGATTGAGGTTTGAAATTGATTGGTCAGCTTCTTCAGAAACCTTTTCATTGTTTGAAAAAAACCTAAAAACATTTACTCCGTCTATCTGAACCATTGAACTCGCCCAATATGGAGGCATTTTATTTTTAGGATAGTCACCGTTTCCAATGTAAGCAACGGAAAATACTCCAGCTGCTGTTTTGATGTACGAATCATCCTCTTTAAAATTCAATCCATCAGGTTGTACTCTTCCTATAAAATTAAGGTCATATCCTTTTCTTATATATTGATTGATTGCTCTTCTTGCTAAAAACATCTTTTTACCTATTCTCCATTTCCATTTGGGTTGTTAAAATTCATAATAATCTGCTCTTTTTTCTCCGCCGAGATCTGCCTTGGTCGAAAACCAGTAGAAGCATTATTTATAGCTTGTGTCTTATAATTCAACTCCTCTAGTGTTCGACCATGATAGATATGGAAAAATTCAGTGTTATAATGCTCCCGTCCAATAATTTCATCAATCTTGATATTATGTTCCAGGACATCCCGCTGATGTTCCTTCTGAACTCGTATTCTCTCGTCCAAATCTGAGGATAAAAGTTCCTGTGTAACAATTTCATGTTGTTTCTTATTCTCAATGATTTGTTGTCTTGTATCAGTTGGAAGTCTTGTTGTTAATTCAGTAAAATCAAAGTCGATTGCATCAAGATATTGCTTATACCCTCCGATAGTTTCAATTTGCTCGGATGGTGAACAAGTATAGACATCTTTTCCTTGTACTCCCACAATTTGAATATACCCAAAACCATTACTCAAAGCTAATGGGGTATTTGCAACATTAGTTAAGATTGCTTTAACACTTGAGGTTTTCACAATATCAAGGAATGTCCTATTTTCCCAATTTTTATCATACTTATAACGTGGTTTTTGATTATCCGCTATAAGATTTAAACTACCTTTTTCTTGAACAATTTCAGGCGTTTTCTTTTTATTTTTGGAAGATTTTTTAATTTTCATGTTACTCTCCATTATTTTTTATATAATACTATTTTATCTCTTATCTTACATATAGTAAAGCTATGATAAAAAAAAGGCACTTATGGAAAGTGTCCTAAATCAAAGTCGTCCTACAACTGCTCCTACCAAAGATAAAATACCTCCAAAGAATAGGAAAGGCATAAGAATTGCAATCCCTGCCAATATCGGAAGAATACCTGCTACAAAGTTAATGACTGCCATTGTAATTGAGTAGATTGGAACAATGATGCCAACTCCTAAAATAAGAAGTATAGGAACTAAGCATAGGCAGACACTTCCGAAAATACCAATCAATCTAAATGAACGATCATACACATTTTTATCACCCAAGCCAGTCAAGAAATAAACTGAAGTAAAAAATCCCATTAAGCAGCCAAAGATTAAAACAAAATAATTAACCTTCATATTATATCGCGTTTTTATTGGTTCTGTTAGATTTCTAACAAATGACATTACAGGAACTCCAATAATTTGCCATAAAATGATAAAAAAACCTAACTCAATCCCCTTTAAAATCGGATGTAACATAAGTGTTTGGATATAATCAATCAAAGATAAATAGAATTCATTAAACATATTTTTCCCCCTAAATCAATTTGACTTTCTTTCTCTATATTTCTATTGTAAACGATAATAAAAAAAAAAGCAAAGACTCGTGGCAAAAAATAAAAGGCTAGGGTTCCCCTAACCTTTTATTTTAAAATTCCTCGACCTCTCCACTATGATTTGGGAGATCCGTTATAGTATTCTGGTGGTCTGATGGTTTAACTTTTGAGTAGTGAATGGTATTTACAGGTCTTTCACCTCTTTCAATCGGTTTTGATTTGTTTCGGTTGAGTATATCCTTGTACTCATCCATTACTCTGCTTGGAACCTTAATCGTATTACCTTGTCTCTTATTTGCTTCAAGAGGGGTAGCTCGTTTCTTCGTTAAACCGTAACGAGTACTATTATAGCCTTTTCTAACAGGTGCAGTCGCTTTATTGTAAGCAGATTTAACTCCCCTGATTGCCCTTCTAGTACCTGTTCTCATATTTGTCTTAGCACTAGTCATAGCATTTTGGCTACCTACGATTGTTCTTTCTCCCAACGTTTTAGCTAATCCTTCACCATAACCAACTCCAGAAGCGTCCATATGATCTCTAGCCCCAGTGTGTAAGTTAGCAAAGCCACCTGCTACCTTACCAAAACCGTTGCCGGCAAATTTACTAGCTTGTCTAGCAGCATTTGTTCCAAAATGTCCAGCCTTGTTAGCAAAGCCCGCTCCTTTTTTAGCAGCACCTACTAAACCTCCATGACGCTTACCAGTAACAAAGTTTTTTCTACCTAGAACCGCATTACCAGCAAACTTGGTAGCTTTATAAGCACCAATACCAGCACCTAAAGCAGTCAACATTCCATTTTTAGCACCGGTCGTCACTCCTAACCATGATTTAATAGCTCCAGAACCTTGAGACGCTCCTAAGAAGGTTGCAATATAGAGGACAATAATCAAAATGGTCTTACTTAAACCGTTTAAGTTACTGAATAGAGTTGCCTTCCCAATCGCAACAGTCTGAGCATTTTTCAGGAACCACATAGAAAAATGAACAATCGCTATTTCAAAGAAAATTCCTGCAATCCCAGAGAAAATAGATTGCAATAGTTCCATGAATTTTGTGCTATCATCTACCGACGTATAGGCGACAAAAGGAGCAACTATTGATGATAACAAAACTTTGAATATTGTCAGAACCATTGAAATTAACAATCCAATCAGTAGAGCAAGTAACATGATCTGCTGAATGAATATAGCTAAATAGTCAACCTTATACCTTGGATAAACAGGTGAGAATATAGAAAAGTCTACTCCGAACATACTTGATACTTCAATACCAGCAATGATATATTGTTCTGAACCGTCTCTTCTTTTTTCTCCAGCTTGCTTAGATGATGTCAAAATGGTTGCTACACCATAGTAAGCATCTGAACTTGTCCTTTTTTCTTTTTTATCCTGGTCCTTGTAGATGTAATAATTCAACAATTCCTCAGTTGACGCTCCGATAAACGATTCAAATTTCGTTTGTTGAATATTGGAATCCCTTATATCGTTGAGTGTAGCGGGGTCTTTCTGAATGTACTTAGTGTTAGGATCATACTCCAATTTTTTGGTATCAAAATCCTCATCTATAAGATAAAGGAGGTCAACTACATTATTTTTGATTGGCATCAAAGATAGTGTTTGTTTTTGTGAACCCAACGTTGCACTATGTGTTCTCAACGTTGTTGTGGCTTGAGAAATAATATTCCCAGATGCAACAAGAGCAGTTGGAAGTACATTTAAAGCAAAGCTAACCAATATCAGATTATTGAAGAATTCTTTATACTTAAATGAACCACCAATAAAGGATAAAGTTACACGTGCAATTATGAAGACGACAAAGATTGCCATCCCAATATAACGGCCCCAGAAATAGAATTTACCTATCCATGTTCCAGTATCACCTAGATAATTGAATAACCCAAATAAAATAAATATCTTATCGAATAATTCCTCTATTGATACTGAAAAAGAGTATAGTAGCTTCATGATAGTAGCTGGGAAAACATAAAGCATTTGCCAAATTGGAAGCACGTCATGTAGGTACAAACTCCACTGATCATAAAACTGAACTGTTTTTATTGTAGATAGAGTATTATTTTTCCATACCTGTTTATCTGGAGCGGAAACTTTATCAAAGCCGTTCTCAGAAGTCCAATAGCTTGTCAATTCCTTTAAATTTCTGATAGGGTCAATTCCTTTGCTATCAATACTATCATCTAATGAGTAATTAGCCAAAAAATCACCTCCTAATTATTCTTTTCAGTAGTAGATGAAAATGGCTCTCTTATAGGTTCTGACTTAACCACCCACTTAAACTTAGCATTATCATCAGCCTTCATTTCAAAACTAATTCGTTCTGATGAAAGGGTTCCGCTTTCTGTACGAATACCCACTACATAAGTAACTAAGTAAGTTTCCCCGTCCTCGTTTAATGAGATTTTCTCAAGGATCGTACTTGCTACTTGAGCCTTTGTTGGCTGAGTAAATTTAGCATCCCCACCAGATAAGAAAGGAACAATCGCATCTTTATTGCCAGTAAAGTAGTATGTCACAAAGTATCTTGCGACAACATCGATGGCATGTTCGTTATCTTGTACTTTCTTAGTAAAAGTCTGCTGCTGATACAAGTATTCAAGTTTTTCTTCTTGTTTTTGCGCGTGATTATAGTTCAGAATACCTAAACCAATAGCTATAACTGAAATAATTGCAAAAAGAGCCGTTAGGAACTTATACCACAATTCAGAATTTCCGTTAGAACCAGGACCTACCGAACTAGCATAGTTGGTTGTAGAACTTTGTTCTACTCCACTCACTCCTTTAACTCCCTCTCTATCTAGCTCCCCCTCAATCGTATTGTTTGGTGGATAAATAGGTAGTTCAGTGACAGATAAACCTAGACTATGCTTATAGCAGTCCATTAGGTTAGGTTCCATAGTGCAGAAATATTTGGTTAAATCATCGAAAGAATAATGTCCAAAACGAGGATCCCGCCTTGTTGCATAAATCAATGCTAATGGAATATTTTTGTACTCGTCATCAAGAACAAAGGGTGAAATCCTTGGCCCTTCTCCAAAGACTACTTTACCACTAATCAGATTATTGTTGCTGACCTGAGTAACTAAAGCAATCCCTTTGAATGTGAAATTATCAAAATTATTCTTTAATTTCCCAAATAGACTTTCTGCTTGTTGAAAGGTTAGAAAAGGAAAGTTTTTCTTAATACTTTTACTTGAGTCAGTTGGATAGAGGTCGAGATCGATTTCTTCAATAATGTCTCTTATTTCCTCGTTGTTGTCTGGATTCACGTCCCCCCACTCAACGTAAAGAAATAAGGGTTCTTGAATTGAAACCCTTCTTTTCCCCCTAAACCCAAAAGATTGGATGTGAGAAGTCATATATTACCCTCCGAGACCTTTAATGTATCCGACGATTGCTGCTGCAAGGGCAATAAGGAGTAAGCCTCCAATGACAGCTGGTAGCCATTTTAGAGCCTTTTGTTTAGCGTTATCACCTAACATGAACAAAAATCCAATAACTATAATAAGTGCAGCTGCAACAATGTAAGCCAATATTTTTAAATCGTCACCGAATTTAGTAACATCTGAACCTGTTTTCTTAAATGGGTTGTCGTCCGCAAAAACCAGTGTATTTTGAGCTGAAAGCAACAAAAGTGTTGCTGAAGTTGTCAATTTTTTGAAAAAATTATTTTTCATAAAGGTGTTTTCCTCTTTTCTTTTTATATATACCATTTTACCTTCAAATTGCCAAAAAGTAAAACTATGATAGGCTAAATTTGTGGAATAAGTTTCACACTTGTTTCTCTTCGGTCTTGGGCGGTATACTTGGCAGTATATTCATCCTCACTACCCTCTATTAAAGTACCGGGAGGATTTCCTGTCAGAGTAACCTCTACGGTGTACTTAGTAGATCCCTTATCACGTGAAAAATAGAATTGCCTAGTGATAGGATAATCCAATATAGTTTCAATCGTTCTTTCTAGTGGCCGAGCACCATTATATTCATCAGTACCAATATTTTGTAAGTAACGATAGAATGTATCACGCGCCTCACTTTCATCTTCACCCATATACTTGATAAACAAGCCACGTTCTGCCCAAAACTTTTCCTTGATAGCCATTTTAGAGTTAATGATCTCCTGGGTAACATTCCCAGTCAACATATTCAGGACTACTTTTTTATCAAAACGGTTGATAAACTCTGGTCTGAAATAGACACTTAAATCATCGTCAATATTGGCCATGAATGACTTTCTTGTTGTCTGGTCCAAATTTTCGAAGGTCTGTCCCTCATTTAGAGTTCTGAATTTTTGTTTAATGGTTTCATGACCTACATTAGTCGTAACGAAGATAACAACATTCTTGAAGCTGATTAATCTATTGTTACCGTCAGTCAATCGGCCAGCATCAAGTACTTGTAAGAGTAGGTTCTGGATAGAGGGATGCCCTTTTTCAATCTCGTCAAAGAGCAACACTTGGTAGGGTTTACGCTTAACTTTCTCTGTTAATGCTCCCTCATTACCGTTATATCCAATAAGTCGAGCGACTGCTTTTTCATCATCGAACTCAGAACAGTCAATTCGAGTCATCATATCTACTGAGCCAAAAATAGCGCGTGCAGTCTGTCGAGCGCATTCGGTCTTACCTACTCCAGTAGTTCCAAGCAACAAGATAGAGCCTAAAGGCTTTTCTTTGTTTTGCATATCAGTCTTAGCACGGTACGTGATATCAGCAATCGCCTTAACCGCTTCTCTCTGCCCCTTTACAACTTGAGAGATCATTGCTTCGTAGTCTACCCGTTCTGTTTTTGTTCCTTGTAAAAGAATTTCAAGGTCAATTCCTTTACGAGTATGAACTACTTGAGCAATATCTTTATAGGTGATGGTCTTAGAACCCTTTAAGTAAGCAGCTGCTACTGCTTCATCTAAAAGGTCAATGGATTTATCTGGAAGATTCTTATCAGCCATGTAGCGCGTGGATAGGTCAACTGTGGCAACAATGGCTTCATCTGTCACCTCAATCCCTCTGATGCGTTCATGTTTAGCTTTAACCTTGGACATGATCTTGATAGCAGATTCTCTGTCTGGCTCTTCTACATAGATTGGTTGCAAACGACGCTCCATAGCACTATCTTTTTCAATCAAGCGGAACTCTTTATGAGTAGTTGCAGATATAAAGTAGATATCTCCACGAGATAAAGCTGGTTTTAAAAGATTGGCCACATCAAGAGTAGATTGGTCTGTTGCACCAGTCCCTATGATAGTATGAACCTCATCTATAAAGAGGATATTTTCTTCTTTATAGGCTTTCAATTCCTGAATGATATGATGGAGTTTAGATATAATATCTTCTTCCTCACCATTGGCATTCTTTGTTTTAGAGGAAATCGCACTAAGTGATAGATTGCGTACTCTCACATTTTCAAATTCTTTTGGGATATTCTTCTTCCTAATAATAGAAGCACATACCCCCTCAACAATATGAGTTTTACCAACCCCTGCCTCACCAACTAATGTTGGCGAGTTCTTATGTAGCCGGACTAGAGATACAAACACTTGTTTGATTTCATCTTCACGTCCATAAGCTTCAAAATCCTCTATATTTTGTTTAACCTTTTCTGTTAAATCCTCTGTATACCTATCAAGGTATGGAGTTTTGGATTTGGTAGTAATTTGTTTGTCAGACATTTCTACCCCCTAAATCGCTTTCTATTCTTTTTATCTACTCCACCATGAAATTCTGGATAGGTACCTCTATCAATAGGAAAGTATTGTTTGTTTCGATGCGTCAAGAAGTACAAGATTGCATTAGCATTCGTGCCACCTGTTCTAGTAGGTAGCACTAAGTAGAAAACTAAAGTAGTGAAAAGGATGGAAAAAAGAACAAATTGTAAGAATTGTTCTGCTGGGAATATGACATCTTGCAGCTGCATAGATACCATAAATGCTCCAAAGACAATAAAGCCCTTTTGGACATTGATTCCATAATACTTTAATTTTGAGTAATAACCCCGTGGGATAGTAAAGTCGCCATCAAGTGCACTATCAGGAGACTTGTATTCTTCTTCAGCCATAATTTCCTCTATTCTTTCTAATATATTAGTAACCAAAGTTTGGTTTAGGGTATAGCTTCCTAAACCCTCTTAATACTATTTTATCTCTTATCTTACATATAGTAAAGCTATGATAGACAAAATAAAAATAGGCTTCCTAAAAATATAGGACAGCCTTATTTAATATTCCCAGCGTCTATCCACTTTTGAACCCTTATGGCAACTTCAAGACTTAATTTGTTAAAATCTTTCTTGCCGTTTCGCAACAATGAGATAGAACTTTCTTGGATACCTATTTCTTTTGCTAAACGATAGGCTGAGACAGTCTTATCCATTAAGACTGCCTCAACTTGTGATGTGTTAATACGCATACACTTCTCCATGTTTCTTTATGTTTCTTTTTCTTGTACGTTAGCCATTATACTCCCTCTTCCAGTTTTATCACTTCATGCGCTTCGTCCCTCTTTTATAACCCTCTCTATAAGAAGATAGAGTTACTTCCCCAGAAATGTTAATCCAGCAGTCATGGTCTTCGCTGTACTCATAAGGATAGCAAGCAACTTCTGAACCGTTTGCGTCTTTGGTTACTCCGCGGACAACTTTCCCATTTTCTACGTACACGTCTTCTCCATAAACCTTGTGCCATCCATCTTTAATTTGTGCCATTTTGTTTTACCGTGAGAACACTTGTTCTCCCCTTCTTTATCTTGTCTTAATTATAACACTATACTTTACGTTCGTCAAGTATTTGCAAACTACTTTCGGAGCAAATTAAAAAGCCACGCATGAGCGTAGCTTATTCACTCTCAATTTGTCCTTGGCGACACGGATTGAGTGACCGCAGGTGTTTTCTGTATGTAACTGGAGATTACGTGGTAACAACCTTGCCCACCACTTATAAAGGACTATCTATTCTTTCGAACTAGATAAACGCTCACGGGGCGCTACTACCCCTATCGCCCTCAAGGGAGTCGAACCCTCGATAAAACCATAAGGCGATGACTACGATTAGTCAATTTTAGCAGATACAGAACGAACTGGAGCATTAAATTGGAATGTTCCATCTTGTACTGCCTTGATATTTTTCTGCAAATTAGCAATGATCTCGTTAGTCACTTTTATGCTCTTTTCAGCAGTTTCAATCTGACTATTTTTATTATCAATGCTAGTCATAAGAGTTTTAATCTGGTCTTGTTTTTCAGTAAGTTCATCACCTACTACATATTGAGACTCTTTCTTTAAGTTATCAATAGACTTTTTGTCATTGGAAGTGCTAGTCTCTAAAGTTTTAATCGCATCTTTAAGGCGCGTGAGTTGACTTGTTTGATAATCAATCTCGGCATTAAAGATTGAAAGAGAAAATTCCTCACGTGTTTGGTCCTGGATGCTAGTTTCAATCAACTTGTCATTTTGTAAGGTAATATAGAAGTCTAGGATATTATCTTTGGCAGGCTTATCTTCGACCTGCTCCTCTTTTTTAACCTTACCCTTTTCTTCCTTACCTTTTTCTTCTTGTAGATAAGTTTTATAACTCTTGAATTTAACATCAACACTCTTATCAACTGGTGAGTTATTGGTCGCTCGGACAATGAATACACCATAATTTTCTGGGATATTCTTTACAACAACAGAAATCTTATTTTCTGTTAGAGGGATCACCTGCATCTCTGCATTCTTAGCATTAACTGAAGGTGGGAAAAAGAGCTGCCATTCTAAATTATCTCCTTTGATTCCTTCCTTGATAGCACTTGTACTATCCTTGGTTTCAAACTCTAGAACTGCAATCCCATTTTCTTTAGAATATTTCTGGCTAACCAATTCGATATCACCACTATCATTTGGGAATGATTTGGTAGTTTCTAATTGTTCTGCCTTAAAGGTGACACGTTTCGGAGAAGTCAATCCACTGAATACCAATAGGACACAACAGCTTAGCAGTATTCCTGCAAATAGAGTTTTCCTAAAAAGTACCTTTCTACGAAGATAACGGACAAAACTGAGGTCCTTTAGGTCTTTAAACCAATCGACTATCTTTTCCCTAGTTGTCTTTGGTAGATTTTCATAATAATTGTTTTGTTTCATACTAATATTTTACCTAGTCTTTTTCTAAAAGGCAAGCTATGATAGAAAAAATATCACTTTGAATTGATTTAAAAAAATTTTGCGTATTTGTGACCGATTCCTTGCTTTTTTTAATAATTGTCTGTTATACTATTATTGTACCGATGAGATACAAAGGTATCATCATTGGTGAAGTTATAGTTTGTGGTGAAACTTCCTCACTTCTTTAACTTCCTTTCTAATAAAACTGATGAAGCGACGCTTCCTAATTTCTCTTGGTCGCTTCTAGTTTAACCGAATATGAGAGGTAACTTCCTTGAACAATTTACTGCTGTTGCCTCTTATTCCTCTTAAAAATTAAAACACTGTGGACTTCCTCCCACGGTGTTTTTTTATTAGTCATTCAACATAACTACACGCGCATCAAACTCCACATATCCACTAAAAGCAAAAAGAACCTCGATAAATCGACGTCCTTATTTCTTTTTCCTCTTTTTAACACTCAGATCAATGTTATTAAGAAATGTAATTACTTGATTCCTATGCTCAGGATTTTTTACACCACCATTATATTTACTCTGCATTTGACACAAATGATATCCGACTAAGCCGTCGTCTTTCACAACCGCGCTAACTTCTAGCGTATAATGAATACCATCTAAATCAACAGTTAAAATAACACACTCTCCCATCTCTACTAATCCAATATAAGATCCGACGCAATGCCCCATCTTATTACCTTCAACTACCAGGTCAATCGGTCTCTTTAGGTATTTGAAAGGATTGCTATGCTTTTTAACAGTTTCTATCAAAGGACGATATTCATCATATATTTCAAATTTTGAATTTCCATGTCTTTCTTTTAAGTTTTTGTTTTCAATAGATGCAAATAGCTTATCATGCTTTTCTTCTAGCTTTCTACTTGATGAAAAATCAATTTTCACCTTTCTTCTTCTCATTCTGCACATTCTTATATAATCTCTCGCTAAATAATAAGAAGTATCATCTAAAGCTATGTCATCATCTTCATAAATTCCACTTTCTCCTATTGAATCCAATACAAAAGCAATCATTATCTCTGAACGATAATTTTTAAATTTATATGGGATATAAGAAAAAAGCTTTATATACCTTCCTTTTTCTCTAAACCACTTAACAAAATTGATAAATGTTTTTTCTTCAAACTCGGTGGCTGCTTTTACTAATGTATAGACTTCTGTTACTGTAAACTTGTTGAAATTTATGACTCCATCTAGATCACTTGCCTTTTTTAAATGTTTTTGTAATAGTTCTTTTCTATTCAGCGAATCTCTCTGCGCTCTTAATAGATCGCCATAAGTTAGAGTTGTTGGCCAATCTCTAACCTTATCCCTTTCAAAATCCTCTACTTGATAAAATAGCGACATTCCTTTAAATACTGTTTCTTTCATTTCAGTAGCCCCTATCCCACCGAATCCTAGACGTACAGGTTTATAATGCTTATCTTTTACAAACATTACATCAAGACTTTCATAAAATAAAATATGTTTATCCTTTTCTTTAAACAGAAAATAACTTTTTACTTCTCCGTCCTCATCCTCACTAAAAGCAACCTGATTGATAGTAAATTTACTTAGAATTAAACATTCTTCCTTAACCTCCACAAGCAAGAAATTATAAGGGGAGTTACTGATTTCAATGCTTGATCCTGTAAAAGGATATATTTCCTTAAAGCTTCCCAGAACTTTTTCCTGACGTTTTCTTAACTGTTCTGCAGATAAGTAACTATTCCCATCAAATGCAAATAAATAGGCATAATTCATTTCGTTTATAAAATTCTTTTTAGGGACATTGTCAGATTTCAAATCAATTTCTGGTAAAATATCGTTTTTAGAACTTTTAAAAAAATCAACAAATAAGGTCTGATTTATATTCTCTTTATTTTTTATAACTATTTTCTCCATAACTCCATTATATCAATGATAAATCATACTGTAAACAAAAAAATGCACTTTTTTTATATAAGATATAATTCAAAGAGTACATTATGGGTTTTTAAAATAAGGAACATCTTAATTGCTGCGCGTGATCATGTACCATTTATCTAAGAAAAGTCTTATTCCTAGATAACAGTAAAAAAACAATGATTACTCATTGTTTCTGGTTGTATTTCTCCTTAAATCACGTCTTTTTTCGTCTTATAGCCTTTGAGATAACATTTAATATCATGTTCCAGATTGGTCGCATTGATAAACCTATACTTATCAAGATCAAGCTTGTCTACTTTCTCTAAAATCTTATCCAATTTATTTTCGATAATATCGACAAAGTTCAATTTACTTGCTTTAACATTGACAATCAAGTAACCATTTTCTAAGTCATGATATTGGTTGTCTGCTGAATGATTTGATAGGCGAACCTGGTACTTTTCAAAATTCTTATAAGCACTATCCATCATACTAGATAAGTGCCATCCATCAAGTTCCTCAAAGGCTTGTTCTAGTTCGTCCATTGCCTGAGCATACTCTCGACATTGTTTATCACTACGATTAAAACTACGTTTCCTGTATGGATTGTATCTGTTCTTGCCAAATGCCATTATGTCTTTCCTTTCTTTAACCAGCCATTTCTAAATTTTCCCAAAAGGTAGCAATATCATCTAAGAAATATTCCAGCTCAAGTTGCTCAACTGGCTCTCCGGTCTTTAATGACGCTACCAATTCTGATGATTCACTGATAAACTCAGCTAGTGAGTTATCTTCATCCATTTTAGGACTTTTAGCTAGTAGATTGTATCTGTGTAGTGCTTGCTCTGTACTCAAGGTTGTATCAATAGTTCCCATTTTACTTCCTCTAAGGCTATTACCTTTCCTTTCTCTATGGTACTATTATACCAAAAATAGTTGCCTTATGGCAACTATCGGTGTACTTAAATTCAAAAAAGAGTAACAAGGTGTAACCCTGTCACTCTTCAAAAACTAGAATAGGCACATCTGTTCTCCTACATTTGTAGGGGAAATAAGAGTCCATTCACGTTTAGGTGTTTTAATCGTCCTGCTTGCTGCAAAACTATTATCTTTGATCATTTCTTCTGGAAAAATAGTCGCAAAGAAAGTAAATAGCCTTTCTTTAATTCCATTAAAAGAGGCATACTCAATGCGATTAGAATAATCTTCCCTCTTCATCAGTAAAGAAGAATCTGAGGTGATTGTTTCAAATACCCACAATTCAAAACCTCTAGCAAAAATTTCTGTTGGCGTTGTGAAATAGTCAAACATTTTGTCAGTTTTCTTCAAGAGCTCCAACTCTGCTGTCAGACGTTTTTCTTCCAATGAAACTACACTAGAGATAGATTCTTTACCTGCATTCATCAAGCGAGTAAGTAGATAATCTTCTTGCTTTTTGCAAATGATCTTGAAATTATTGCTATAAGAAGTAATAATATGTTCAAAATCTTCACTTAAAGAATAACTATCACCTACGTTTTCTCCATGTTTATAGTCAAGATAGTGGCCATATTCATGAATGAAACTCTCCGTGTTTCTTACATCTACTGCTAGAATGTTTAGGAATGGTGCATATAAACCAGTGGCTTTATGTTTACCTAACTTTCTAAACTTCAATTCAGGTTGAGCAGCTGCATGTGGCAGTTTGTTACAGATTTTTTCAAAGTCCTCTTCGACTTTTTTGAATAAATTGTAATCGAACTCTTTGCCATCATACTTCTGCGTATCAACCTCTACCTTTCGAAAGCCTAGTTGATTAAAGATTGTACTCTTGTTCAACTCGCTATCCTGGTATTTCTTATCCGTTTGGATAGTAGCGATTGTAGTACTACTCTGTTTTGAATATTTTTGATTCAGTACAAAGTTATGTTCTACAAATGCTATGTGATTAACTGCGCTCTCAAAATCATAGCCTTTTTCTCTTTTAAGTTCAGCGATCCTGCTTTTAAGCAAGGCGTAACCTACTGAGTTAAAGCCTACAAAGTGTTGCTCATCAGTATCCTTACCCATTGAGTAAAACTCAGATTCCTTTGAAAAAGCTAAACATGGAACGATTGCGAACACTTGTTTTTTCCCTTCAGCAATAAGGATTTTGGCTTTTTCAATTTCATCATTTTTAGCTTTAGCTCTGTGTATGAGAATACTTGTTGCACTTAGATAAACACTTTCTGGGACATCACTACTTGTAAGGTCGTAGCATTTATAACCAGAATAATCCTCTGGCCTATTACGATACCAGCTATAATTACCTTCCAAACCTTCAGTAACATTTCCCAAATCAACTTTATCAATTTCCATAACTTTGTTATAGTATCGCACCAGTTTTTTGAACTTACTGTATGCGTCATCTTGGGTTGTAAATTTTGGGAAAGATGGGACTTTCTCCAGTTGCTTTCTTCCTTTTAACAAATTAACCATTTTCTTCCTCCTACAATAGCTTATGCTACTGCTTCCTCTACATTTGAAACAACTTCATCAATCATTGGACTAATCAAGGGGCAATCATCAGTTTCTACGAAAAAGTCATAAGCTCTCTCAATAGTTTCTGGTGATGCTTGCTCATTCTCAATCTGGATCACTGCCTTAACATAGTCAGACCAGTTCCCGTTTTCAGAAATGAGGTGACGAACCAATTCCACAAAAGGAATTGCCTCCTTGTCTGCATCGATATCACCTAACAATGAGCGAATTCTACACAGTTCAGTAAGGTCTATTCCTTTACGTCGCCATGATTGACAAAACGCTACATGATCTAGGAATGTTCTTTTCTGATTTCTTTCCAGATATACAAAATTAGTATCCTCAAAATCAGGCGTCCAATCAATCCATTTGTCAGATTTATCATCCCGACAAACAAGTTTCACTTCTTTTTTAGCCAACAACTTGATAAATTTATCAAACTCCATTATTCTTCCTCCTGCAGCTTAAGCTACTAATTCCTTTGCTTCTTCAGCTGTAAATTCTACAAAATGAGTATCAATAATCTCCGATGGGAGATAATCAATGATATACTCTAGCAATTTTTCTTCAGTATTAGCAATAAAGCCACTTCCACCGTCAATTTCTTCTCCTTTACAGTCAAAGACATTGTATCCATAAACTTCACCGTTGCAAAAGTGTGTGTAGTCTTTAAGAGTTTCCTTTACAATCGATTTAAGTTCTTGACGAAGTTCACTTGAAATTCGTTTGCAACCATACTCTTTGTAAAGTTCCTCTTTAGTTTGCCAAGCAAACCCAACTAAATTACCTTCCCAGCGGTCCAACCAATCACCTAGATAATAAGTGATGCTTGAATGTTCATATGTTCGGATAGGGAAAGCAACAATTCCTACTTTATCCAATGCATCACAAAGCATGTTGACAAATTCTTTCAGAGTTTTACCCTTTGAAATTGCTTGCTCTTTCAGTAGGTAGTATGCGCCTTCGCTCGTAAGAGCATCAAACCAATCATCTACCTCTTTGTAAGAGTGTTCCTGCATGCTTTTATATTTTCTTTGCCATGTGTAATAGTTAAACAGTGTATCCAAATTCATTGGATTAGAACAGTCGTCTACTTCACATTCTTGGTATACCTGGATAATGTGTCCTGTGCTATTTTTGTAGTATTTATCATAATCAAACATATTTCTTCCTCCTACCCATGTTGGGCCTTCTCTTAAAAAATGAAAAGACTACACACTAGATCACGCGCATAGTCTTTCTTTCATCTAACATATAATTACATTCCTAACGAGTAAGCACGCTCTAAAGCGACTTCCAAGGATAAACGACGATGCTGCCGTGGTCGGAAATAATCTGGCATCTCATCAGCGGTAAGGTCATCCATACCGTTAATAAAGAACTTCCCAGATACATCATCATAGATAATGAATTTCCACTCTTCTTCAGTATAAGAAAATGGATTGATTTTGAGTCTTTCAAAATTTCCAAAATCTGTACTTCCGAATTTATGTAATTCGACATCAAAACCTGCGTTAAGCAGTTTTTTATATCGTAACCGTGCACCTCTATAAGCGCTTCGGTCTAATACTTCCTCGTCACGATAAACACAATGTAACATATTTTTTCCTCCTACCCCACTGGGGTTTTCTCTTAATTTATAACTACCACTTTATCCTTTTAGATAGAGATAAACGTCTTTTTTCAGCTTTTTCTATCAGTAACTTATCTAAAAAGCTTGTAACTTCATTGATTTCGTTAGAATAAAAGGTGAACCGAATGATGGGAATACTTAGGGCGTTGTACGCTGTAAAAAGTACCATATCAGTTCCATTGTAGTTATACTCCAAATTGTAGTAAACAAATCGCTTTCTTTGACACAAGCGACAAACAAGGTTTATTTGCTCTCTTCGTTCCATTTCTTCCTCCTACTAATGAGCAAGTACAGGAGACCAAAGGTCTCTGATTTCCTGTACTCTTTCAAAAGTTCCTCTTCGGTCAATCTGCGTATCTACTAGATAATCAGAACCGTAAACTTCTTTGTATGCTGAACACATTCTCTCTTCAATCTCATTGAATTGAGTTTGCTGCTCTTCTACAAGTTGGTTGTTGAGGTTAGAAAGGTATTTTTTGTACTCTTTCCTGAAGATAGCATTCAGACGCGCGTGGTCTGAGAGATACCATTCAAGAGCGTACTCTCGATAGTTCTTTTGTAGCCACTTTGCCTTATCTAAAATTCTCATATTCCCCTCCTTAATGACGTACATAGTCTAAAATAGACATAGAAATTGCCATGATAGAAAAAGGAATAATTAAAACTGCAATAGACAACAGTCTAAACACCTTTTTGTTACGAAGCATTCTACGGATCACTAAAAAAAGTAATGCTCCTAAAAATAAACCTGACATTGCTTGTACCATAGATTGATAGTACAATGTTTGTAATTGGATATAGTCCATGTTTCTTCCTCCTACCCTATTGGGTTTTCTCTAAATCAAACAGATAGTCCTTCTCTCTAAATGAGTAGTAGGTATCTCTACCAACTACAACATGGTCCAGTAGAACTATTTCAAACAACTTACAGCAGTCTAAGAGAGCTCTTGTAAACTCTCTATCGTTTCCGCTTGGAGCAACAGAACCAGACGGATGATTATGCGCCACAATGATAGAGGCCGCATTGCATCTCACTGCATACCGTAGAATATCTGACGGTGATGCAAGCGAGCGATTCTTAGTTCCAATGGAAATAACACGTTCATCTACAATTTGATTCTGAGTATTCAGATAAATTGCCATAAGATGCTCTTGCTCCTTGTGACCAATCTTGTCAATCAGTTTCTTACCTAAAGATTGGCTACTGAAAACTGATTCTCGCTCTGATTTCTTAATCAATGAGCGTCTAAATATCTCAGACATTGAAACTAGTGCTACTGCCTCTTGCTCATCAAGACCAAAGTCCATGAACTCTGAAACAGAAGCTGTATCTATACGAGCAAAAAAAGAATTATCTTCAATCATTGCCCAGGCAAGATCATGTGATTCGTTTTTGGATAGACATCCGTGTGTTACTCCGTTTAGCATTGTGATAAATAATTCTGTATCACTCATGCTTTCTACTGCTTTAATGTTACTTGTATACTCTGTCATTTAACTTCCTCCTACCTATCTTTCAATAGGCTTCCTCTTAAAAAGACAAAAGACTATGCACAATATCACGCGCATAGTCTTTCTTTCCTCATGTTATTTTCCTACTTGCTCACGAACAAAGCTACTCATAGACATGATTGCTTCATTAACGCCCATGCCACGCCACTCGTCGAGTTGTTCCTCAGTAGCACCAAATTGTTTGGCACTTTCTAAACCACTCTTAAAGATAGCATCTAAGTTGCGTTCTGGTGCTTTTGGAATTTCAACTTTTTCAACTGCTTTTGTCTCAGTCGTAGTAGTTGATTCTGGTGCTTGTTCGGTAGATGCAAGTGTTTCTACTTGTTCCACTGGTTTAGCAGCACTCTCTACGGCTGTTTCAACTGACTTAGTTGGCTCTGGTGTTGTTTGTTGCTCTACCGGTTTAGGTGTAGATGCAACTGGCTTACTAGTACCTTGTTGAGTAGCGGTTTGCTGTTTAGCTGCAGGTGCTTGTTGACGTGTTTGGTGTTTGCTCTTGTAGTTGTTGTAGTTAGATGAGTTATTCATCGTTGCTACATGAGCGTCATCGTCGTCATCACCTTCAATCCCTAGTAGTTGGCACGCGCCATAACGACGTAGATACGTCATTACTGAGCCCGCTTGCTTTGCATCGTTCATATTATAGAACAATGGAATGCTTTCATAAGAGATTGAAGCACCAGACTTATGACTGAGTGTACTTACAATAGTCACCATAGGAGCATTACCACTCAAAGAGTAGTTAGGCTTCTGACTAAAGAAGATACCCTCAGCATTCAATGCTGGTACTGTTGCAGCTAACACATCGCTAAGTTTAGCAAAGTTGTAGCTATAATTTCCACCAGTTTTGGTAGGAATATTAGCTTTACCACTTTTCTTCACCTGATCAAAGTTCGCTTGCGCGCGTGCTAGTGCCTCAAATAACTCTGAATTATCAATAGGTTTATTGATATCTTCAAGATTATTTTTCACCTGAAGAGCCACTTCTGCGTCGATAAGACGTTGAAGCAAGTCATTGTTGTTAGCAAAATTAGTCATAGTTTCGTTCATTATTCTTCCTCCTACCTATTTTTCAATAGGCTTTCTCTTTAGTTCTTTAGTTATCTTTCTAATAATTCATCAAGCGTGATCGCACGCTCTAATTTCTTGTGGGTTAAACAAAAATCACAATGGCCACAACCGTATGGTGCTACATTGTTTAGAAACACATCACGAATAATCTCCGCGTGTGCTTCAAATAACTCTTGGCCAACCTCAAGAATATCCTCTCCAAGACGTAAAATCTCTTTATCTGGAACAGGTTCTTTACTAACTGCCACAATATATGGAGTAAATTCAAATCCATATTGTTGTAATAACAACTGCTGATAAACATACATCTGCATATGATAGCTATACTCTAAAATGTTGTAAATAGCTTGCTTAGTGTATCTTTTCAAAATAGGCGAGTAAGTCTCTTTCTGGATAGATTCCATTGTCTTTAAATCAACAAAGTAAGTCTTAGAAAGATTAAGACTATCAACTTTGGCTTTAAAGGGAATTCCTTTCAGTTCACCTGTAAGAATAGCCTCTTTCACCACAACATCATCTTCAGAACCATGATAAAGTTTATTAAACAACTTATCATCCTTTAATGATTGGATCATAGTGTCAGCTTTCTTAAAGGAAGATTTTAACTGCCCTTTAGTTGCTCCTCTATTAGAAATTAACTCTGAGCCATTATCCTCTAAGAATTTAGCATGAGCTTCTTCACTCTCAAAATAAGAGTGAACATAATTTCCTAACAAGAGGGCATCTGTTGGCTTCTTCCTATCCCAGAATCCAAAGTCAATGGCTTGTTGCCTTAAAGGACAAGCCATATACTCCTTAAACCTACTGGAAGACATATAAGCTACATCTTCGTAGTAGGTTTCCTCAGTTAGTTTTGGTAGTTCTATCTCCATAGACTACCTCCACATTTGATGATCAACTACAAAAGTTACATCATCAAGGAAATCCTCTAGTACTTGTGATGAAGCGTTGGTCTTAATAAGCAGGTCGAGTTGACCTTGTGAGATGCTTTTTACATCATCGCTTTTGATAGCAGCGATTTTTTGGCGAATTTTTTTTATTAGTTGTTTTCTCATTTTTCTTCCTCCTAACATAAAAAGAGATAGAATGTTTGTTCTATCTCTTCTATGCTTACTACTTAATTAGTTATTAAAACGGTAATTCGCTATCTGGAATAGGGAAGCCCCCTCCAAAAGCGTCATTACTAAACCCTTGGTTTTGACCTTGATTTTGGTCGTCACGTTTAGTCAAATTGGAAAACGATTGTACGATAACCTCGGTGACGTAAACACGTCTCCCTTGCTGGTCATCATATGAGCGAGTACGTAACTGACCTTCTACGGATAATAAATATCCTTTTTTAATCCAGTTCGCAAAGCGTTCTGCTTGCTCGCCCCAAACAACAAGGCGGATAAAATCTGCCTCACGTTCCCCATTAGCGCTCTTGTATGAGCGATTTACTGCAAGAGTAACTTGACTTACAGGTTTGTGATCCTGTGTGTAACGCAACTCAACATCAGACGTAGTACGTCCGATTAAAATAACTTTATTAAACATATTTCTTCCTCCTACCCGTATTGGGTTTCCTAAAATAAATAAATTAACAACAATACACTTTTTAAAGTGTATTCAACAACTGCTCAAACTCTTCTGCGCTCAGAAGGTCGTCATCGTCTTTCCGTGGTTGAAAAGGCACGATCTTGGATACTGGTTTCTTTTTATCACCTAAACGGTAACGATGTCCATTTGGCAACCAACCTAGCTTGTGTTCCAATCTACAAAGCTTTTCCCTTCCCTTGATTGTGTCATTAGACACTCGTAAATCAAGGAGACTATCTTCTCCTAGTAGCTTTTCGCTAGCCCACTCACTAGGAGTGAGTTCGATCAATGAGATTGCGTCCCAGAAAGACCGACGGTAAGCAGTCTTTTGTTGTCTACGAGCGCTTGCATAAGCACTCGCTGTTCTAAATTTATTAAACATAATTTCCTCCTACCCGAATTGGGCTTTCTCTTTTTTCCTTTTTTCCATG
>NZ_KV818036.1:301599-414957 GCF_001814835.1 Streptococcus sp. HMSC072D07 | reverse complement strand
AACGGTGACACAGAACATGTCTACGAAAAAGTTGTTACTGCCCCTCAACAAAAACCGACTGAGCAATCTCCAACTACTAAAGCAACCAAAGAATTACCTAATACTGGTACGGAAGATCATGCAGCTTTGGCAGCTCTAGGAGTACTTGGTTTGATGAGCGGATTTGGACTTGTGTCTCGAAAGAAAAAAGAAGACTAATTCTATACTCGAGATTCTAAGTAGTATCCATTAGTTTCTTAAACAAAAAACCAACTAATCATTAGGTTAGTTGGTTTTTGTCTATTCTCGATTTTTCCAAGCTTGGTAGCGAGTGTCAATCAAGAGTTGGGTTAAGCGTCCCATGATTTCTCTTTCTTCAGGAGTGAGGGATTGGGCTTGTACAAAGAGATGGTGAATGTGTTCAATGACCTTGAAGGAAGAAAGGTCGTTGATAGAAGAGATGCCTGCATCTAGAATGATTCCAAAAAAGAGGTCAAAGTAGAGCTGCAGTTCTTCGTCAGGAACTGTTTCAACCCATTCCTTGAAAGTAGTGTCGACTTGTTGGCTGTCACTATTAGTTTCGTCTAGTTGGACAAAGTGTTTGTCTTCAACCTGCCAACTAAAGGTATCGTGCTGGGCGATACCACCCAAGGCAGTGCTTCGAACAACAATTTTTTTATCCGGAATTTCCAGCATCATCCCGATGATAGAACCTTGTGGGATAAACACTTTCGTTCTTTCCATCATGTTTTGATAGCCAGGTGTTTCGGTTAGTTCCTTGTGAAGCCCAGGGGCATCAAAAGTATAGACAGCGACAATGTTTTTCTGCAAGTTTGGATCAAGTTGACTGGCAGCATAGACAGCTAGATTACCCCCTTTTGAGTGTCCTGCTAGAATAACCTTTTGGTTAGGATGTTGGGAAAAAAAGTCCTCTAAATACTGGAGGGCATGTTTTTGAGCTGGGATTTCCTTCATATAGGTCATATGGAAATCTTCTTTCCAACCGATGATGCTATCATCCGTTCCGCGAAAAACAAGCAAATAAGTATCGAGACTGATACGATAAGTCATGGCTGCAAACTGTTTTTGCAATTCAGGATCAATATCGTTAATAAAGTCTGAGAGCTTGCAATTTTTAAAGCGTTTGTGTTGAGCGAGTTGATCCAACAACTGGAGACGGTTTTTATTGGTCAACATCGTCGTGTCTCTAGGGATTTGAGGTGCAAGATCTATGAGGCGCTTTGGTTCTTGGGTAACTACATCATCAAAAGGAAGATAGGTTAATTCAGTCAGGGCAAGAATATCTAACTCATTCACGGGGAGGTCATAAAAGGAATCGTATGCTACGTCATTTAAGTAGTCAAAAATATTGGCCATAAAAGCTCCTTTCTCAATGTTTATATTACCACATTTACCTAGAATTAGCTAGTAGGCTTGTTCGAATGACCTAGTAGGGTTTGATTGAAATACATAGAAGATAGATTGCTCCTATTTCAAACCTCTAAACGAGCTTACTTGTATGTTTTTGCTATCAATCCCATTTTCCTTTAAAAAGTTCTTCATCTCATTTACATCATCAGGCTGACCTGTGATGAGATAACTAGCTTGATTGCCGTATTCATCAATAGCACGTTTTAAAAATTCTTGACTTTGAGAAAGTTCCTCGCTAGTTTTATAAGTAAAATTCGGTGTTTTTTGAGCCAGTTCTTTCATCTCATTATCGAAAATAGTAACTCCTTTGTCAAAATGGTTGAGAATAATCGGACATTTACCAGCCCATTCTTTGATAAGGGGGCGTAGAGTAGAAATACCAACATCAGATGCAAAGCAAACTAGTGGCTTATTCGTATCTTTAACAGTCAAAGAGGAATCCAGCCAACTCATCTCAATCTCACTGCCAGCCGGTAAATGTGTCAAGGTGTTCTTAAAGTTGCTTCCACTATTATGAGTCAAAATGAGAATTTCATCTTCATCAGGTGTGGAGGCAATGGTTAGCCATCGACTGGTTTGCTCTCCCTTAGCTTCATATTTACTAGCAGTAGACGAGGTATCAGGGAGTGTAAACTTAGCATAAGCCCCAGCTTTCCAGATTTGATGACTCGGTTTTGTGATATGAATTAAATATAGATCTCCGCTGGGGTTTTCAATGGATTTTATAGATAATGTCTGGCTTCGTCCAAGATAAGCGATGGCACCCCAAGTTATAATACATATCGCTCCAAGTGTTGATAGAATGATAATAAACATTTTTTTACCTCTTTTCATTTTTTATGACTCCTGTTCTTAATTTTATGAATGAACTATAAAATTATTCATTCATATCTTTTCAAAAAATAAAGAAATCCATTCTTTATTTTAGAACTCCTTTAATGAAGTTGGTCGCAAGTATTTCAACAGTTTTGCCAATATCTGGAAAATCTTTTTCCGTGATATGCATATCCATATAGTAAAACAGATTATAAACCTGTAAAATATCTTGAATCTTTTCTGGCGAGTACCCTTCAGACTGCATACGATTTGTAAAAGTTTTAACTAGAAACTGATGAAAAGGATTTGCGACTTTGCCTTCTTCCGAGGAATAGTAGCTGTGTAACTCATCTGCGATGGCAGGATTGTACCATTCTGCAAGGATTTTATTGGAAGAAACGAGAGTTCTGGACTGAGCAAATAGTTGACCAATGAGGTCGATCATGTCAATTTCCCAATCCAGTTCTTCGATCATAGCTTGGCGAACGCGGTTGTTTTCATCTATATAGATGTCTAGAAAAATGGCTTCTTTACTCTCGTAATAGTTATAAAAAGAACCAACTGCAACACCAGCTTGCCTAGCAATTTCTGAAATACCTGTTGCCTTGTAACCTTTTTTCGAAAAAACTTCATAGGCTGCTGTCCTTAAAGATTGTTTTTTGTCCAATAGGATTTAACCTCCTTTATTTTATGAATGAATAAATTTATTTGTTCATTCATATTCTAACAAATCATGGCTAGCTTGTCAATAAGAAGGCTAGATCTATTAAATAAGTTAAAGAAACGCTAACTAAATGAGCACAAAAAGGAAAATATAGGATAAGGCTGGAACTATAATTAAAAATAAGGTATGATATCAGTGGGAATGTTCTCTATTTATCATCTGTTTTCTGATTTGGATTTGGGAAATAGGCTGCTAAACAGTATGAGATACTGATCCGTAAATCTGATATGAAGGGTTTTGATACTTTGAGTAATAACAAAGGAGGAGCGCATGCACAAGATTTTACTAGTAGAAGATGACCAAGTTATTCGACAACAAGTTGGGAAACTGCTCTCTGAGTGGGGCTTTGAGGTCGTTTTGGTAGAAGATTTTATGGAAGTATTGAGCCTTTTTGTTCAGTCAGAACCTCATTTGGTCCTCATGGATATTGGTTTGCCACTCTTTAATGGTTATCACTGGTGTCAGGAGATTCGCAAGATTTCCAAGGTGCCCATCATGTTTCTGTCTTCGAGAGACCAGGCGATGGATATTGTCATGGCGATCAATATGGGGGCAGATGACTTTGTGACCAAGCCTTTTGACCAGCAGGTGCTCCTTGCCAAGGTTCAAGGCTTGTTGCGCCGTTCCTATGAGTTTGGGCGGGATGAAAGTTTGCTAGAGTATGCAGGTGTGATTCTCAATACCAAGTCTATGGACCTGCACTATCAGGGGGAAGTCCTGAGCTTAACCAAGAATGAATTTCAAATTTTGCGGGTCTTGTTTGAACATGCTGGCAATATCGTAGCGCGTGATGACTTGATGAGAGAACTCTGGAATAGCGACTTTTTCATCGATGACAATACCTTGTCTGTCAATGTTGCTCGCCTGCGTAAAAAGTTGGAGGAGCAAGGTTTAGCAGGGTTTATCGAAACCAAGAAAGGGATAGGATACGGACTGAAACATGCTTGATTGGAAATCATTTTTTCTAGCCTATCTGCGTTCTCGCAGTCGCGTTTTTACCTATATTTTTTCATTAGGCTTTCTCGTCCTTCTCTTTCAGTTTTTATTTGCTAGTCTAGGAACTTATTTTCTTTATTTCTTTCTGCTCAGTAGTTTTTTGACCTTTTTATTTTTGGCTTGGGATATTTTTGCAGAAGCTCAGGTTTACCGGCAGGAAGTACTCTATGCTGAGAGAGACCCCAAGTCTCCTCTGGAATGTGCGCTAGCAGAAAAGCTCGAAGAGCGTGAGTCTGAATTGTATCAAAAGAAGTCTGAAGCGCAGAGCAAGTTGACGGATTTGCTTGACTACTACACCTTGTGGGTTCACCAAATCAAGACCCCCATTGCAGCTAGTCGGCTTCTAGTGGCAGAAGTTTCTGATCGGGAGGTCAAGCAGCAACTGGAACAGGAAATCTTTAAGATTGACTCCTATACCAATCTGGTGTTGCAGTATCTTCGTTTGGAGAGCTTCCACGATGACTTGGTATTTGAAAAGGTTCAAGTGGAGGATCTGGTGAAGGAAGTGGTTCGCAAATATGCCCTTTTCTTTATCCAAAATGGACTGGCGCTCAATCTCCATGACCTTGACAAAATCATCGTGACTGATAAGAAATGGCTGTTGGTCGTCATTGAACAAATCCTCTCAAACAGTCTCAAGTACACCAAGGAAGGTGGGCTAGAGATTTATATGGAAGGTCAGGAGCTCTGTATCAAGGATACGGGAATCGGGATTAAAAACAGCGATGTGCTCCGAGTCTTTGAACGTGGCTTTTCAGGCTACAATGGGCGTTTGACCCAGCAGTCATCTGGACTTGGCCTCTATCTATCTAAGAAAATTTCTGAAGAACTGGGCCACCAGATTCGCATCGAGTCTGAGGTCGGAAAAGGAACAACCGTACGGATTAAATTCGCTGAAGTGAAGCTCGTTATTGAGTAAACATAAATGAGAAAAAGCCTCCGGATTGGAGGCTTTTATGCTAGGTTCTTATACTCAATGAAAATCAAAGAGCAAACTAGGAAACTAGCCGCAGGCTGTACTTGAGTACGGCAAGGCGACGTTGACGTGGTTTGAATTTGATTTTCGAAGAGTATTATTTCTCAACGCGTGATTTGTTGGCAATATCAGCTAGGATAGCTTGAACAAAGTCATCGACTGAGACAGTTTGTGTTTCTTTTTGGCCATAGCGACGAACGTTGACTGTTCCGTCTTCCATTTCCTTATCACCAACGATCAATTGGTAAGGAATCTTGCTGGTTTGAGAAGCACGAATCTTGAACTGCATTTTTTCGTTGCGTTCATCCACATCAGCACGGACACCACGGTCACGGAGTTTTTTAGCTACTTCCCATGCGTAGTCTACGTGTTTTTCGTTAGAAACGGGGATGAGGGTCACTTGATGTGGTGCAAGCCATGTTGGGAAGGCACCCTTGTAGTTCTCAATCAAGATAGCTGTGAAGCGTTCCATAGTTGAGATAACCCCACGGTGGATCATAACTGGACGGTGCTCTTCACCGTCAGCTCCGATATATTTGAGGTCGAAGCGTTCTGGGAGCAAGAAGTCAAGCTGGATAGTCGAAAGGGTTTCTTCTTTTCCAAGGGCAGTTTTAACCTGGATATCCAATTTTGGTCCATAGAAGGCTGCTTCACCTTCAGCTTCAAAGTAGTCAACACCCATTTCATCAAGGGCTGCACGAAGCATAGTTTGGGCATTTTCCCACATCTCATCGTTGTCAAAGTACTTGTGAGTATCTTGAGGGTCGCGAAGAGAGAGACGGAAGCGGTATTCAGTCAAGTTGAAGTCTTCATAAACATCGATAATCAACTGAAGGGCACGTTGGAATTCTTCTTGGATTTGTTCTGGAGTGACAAAGAGGTGACCGTCGTTGAGGGACATTTCACGTACACGTTGAAGACCAGTGAGGGCACCAGATTTCTCGTAGCGGTGCATCATACCGATTTCAGCGATACGGATTGGCAATTCACGGTAAGAGTGAACATGGTGTTTGAAGACTTGGATGTGGTGTGGGCAGTTCATTGGACGAAGGACAAATTCTTCCCCGTCACCCATGTCCATAGTTGGGAACATGTCTTCTTGGTAATGATCCCAGTGACCAGAAGTCTTGTAGAGTTCAACAGAAGCAAGTGGTGGAGTGTAAACGTGTTGGTAGCCAGAAGCTAACTCCTTGTCTACGATGTAGCGTTCCAATTCACGACGGATAGTCGCACCGTTTGGCAACCAGAATGGCAAACCTTGTCCGACTTCTTGTGAAATCATGAAGAGGTCAAGCTCTTTACCAAGTTTACGGTGGTCACGTTCTTTGGCTTCTTCACGCATTTGAAGGTAGTTTTTCAAGTTTTTCTTGTCAAACCAAGCTGTACCGTAGATCCGTTGCATCATCGCGTTGTCGCTATTTCCACGCCAGTAAGCACCTGCTACATGAAGAAGGTGGAAGATTTGGATGCGGCCTGTTGAAGGGACGTGAGGTCCACGGCAGAGGTCCACGTATTCACCTTGACGGTAGATGGTCAAACCACCCTCGTCTTCAGAGTGTTCTTCAATCAATTCCAACTTGTAAGGGTCGTTTTTGAAGATTTCACGCGCTTCATCTTTGGTTACTTCCTCACGAATAGATGGGAAGTTTTCTTTAACGATCTTTTGCATTTCTTCTTCGATACGAGGCAGGTCTTCGTTGGAGATTTGACCAGCCTGATTGTCCGTATCATAGTAGAAACCATCTTCAATAGCTGGACCAACTCCCAAGTGAATGTCTGGGAAAAGGCGACGAGCTGCTTGGGCGAACAAGTGGGCAGCTGAGTGGCGCAAGATTGGAAGGGCATCTTCGTGATCAGGTGTCACGATTTCGATGCTTCCATCTTCAGTGATAGCACGAGTCGTGTCGATGAGTTTGCCGTTGAATTTACCAGCGAGAGCTTTTTTAGCTAGAGAATTGCTGATAGATTGGGCAATTTCAAAAGTAGTAACGCCAGATTCGAATTCACGAACAGCGCCATCTGGGAAAGTAATCTTAATCATGGTTTTCTCCTTAAAAATTAATCATATTTTATAACTGAGGTTTGAAGAAGTGGGAAACTAGATATCAACAAAGAATAATAGCAGTCGATTTGCTAAATCAATTTCATTTTAACTTTTTCAGTCTGAAAATAAAGAAAAGCGTAGAAATACATAGATAGCATACCAAGGAAAGAATGAGAGACAGGTATTCCTCCTGAGTCATCTCACCTCTCATGTATATCCATATTGGATAGCTTTTTATCGCATTGACCAAATAGATACCAGCTGTTAAACTGAAAAGATATCCTGTTATAATGAGTTTCTTGTTGTTGAAAAACATTAAGATACCAAGAAAAGGGGCAAGGAATGGTAAGAGAGGAATGAGTAGAAAAAATGAAAAGACGACAATATTTTCCGTCCCCCATAGACTGAGCGTATTCATTAGCCAGACATAGAGTAAAAGGAAGGTACAAGTGATCATCCAAGATAATATTTTCTTCAAATCTATCACCTCATTTCAGCTCTTGGCTAAATTTCATCTTAACTTTGTCGTTAATACTCTCCAAACAAAAAACGACATCCTAAAAGGACGTCGCAACGTGGTTCCACCTTCATTTATGTTCCTCAAAAAAGAGGGACACCTCTGATTGGCTTTAACGTGGCCACCGTTTTATGTTTGCATAAAAGTCAGTAGAGTAGTATCAGTTTAGGCTTTCTATGCGTTTCCAGCAACCACGCACTCTCTAGTAGAAAGGGACTAAGTGACTTGTCTCTATGCATTATTATAGCATGATTGCGAGAATTTTCAAGGTTTTTGTATAATTTTTTTGTTTTTCGCTCTCTGGAAGAGATGCTTGATCCCCACACCAGCAGCCAAGCCAAGTAGGGCAAAGAGCTCATAGGCTAGGAAGTAAAGCAGGATGAACTCGCCAAAGGTGATGATGGTAAAGCAATAGAGCAGACCAATACCGAGTAGCCACCAAAGTGAGAAATGAAATCGATAGCTATAAAGTAGCGATACGATAAAGGTTACCAGAGGTGAAAAGAGGATGATGTTGTAAATGTATAGTCCCTTCAGTGTATATGGGTCAGAGATGAGTAGAGAGAGGAGCTCATAGAGGGGCCAGTAAAAAAAGAAAGTGACAAGGTAGTATGGGATATACTTAAGATAATTCCGCATGGCAATAGTCCTCCAATCTGGAAAAATTGAGAGATATTGTGGACCACATAATCCTAAATGAAGGGGAAGTTTCTACTTATATTATAGCACGATTTGGAGGCTCTTACAATTTAATCCAGTGATCAGTGATAGTGATCTTTTCGAGTGTTTTCTGTTATAATACTAACAAAAGAAGTAAAAGGGTAAGGAGAAAGAATGACCAAAATAGCAGTTCTTTCAGACATACATGGAAATACGACAGCTTTGGAAGCTGTTTTGGCTGATGCAAGAGCGGCAGAGGTAGACGAGTACTGGCTTTTGGGAGATATTCTCATGCCTGGAACAGGACGTAGAAGGATCTTGGATCTCTTAGCAAGTTTGCCTATCACTGTAAGAGTGCTGGGAAATTGGGAGAATAGTCTCTGGCGAGGTCTGCATCGCAAGTTAGATCCTACAAAAGCGAGCCATCGTTATCTCCTGCGCCTAAGTCAGTACATCTTAGAGGAGGTCAGCCCTAAAGAAATCGAAGACCTCAATAATCAACCTATGCAAGTTCATCGTCAGTTTGGTGATTTGATGGTGGGAATCACTCACCATCTCCCTGATAAAAACTGGGGAAGAGAATTGATCCATACGGGAAAACAAGAAGATTTTGATAGATTGGTGACGAATCCACACGCCTCCATCGCAGTATATGGCCATATCCACCAACAGTTGCTTCGTTATGGAAGTGACGGACAGTTGATTCTTAATCCAGGATCCATTGGGCAACCTTTCTTTCTAGATGCGAAGTTGCGTAAGGACCTGCGGGCTCAGTATATGATCTTAGAGTTTGATGAAACTGGTTTGGCTGATATTGATTTTCGTCGAGTGGATTATGATGTAGAAGCTGAATTGCAGTTGGCTAAGGATTTGAAGCTCCCCTATTTCCAAATCTACTATGAAAGTTTGGTAAATGGGATTCACCATACTCATAACCACGAATTGTTAGGTCAAATCAGTGAACAAGAAGGCTATGATCAGGATGTTGAACTCTGGATGGAAAGAGAAAAGAAAGATTGGTTTTAAGAGGATTTCTAGCTAGAAATAAGATAGTCTAGTGACTGCTGTTTTGCGATAAGTCGAACTGGATACGAATTGACGGCTTCTCAAATTTATGTTAGAATAACGGAATATAACTAATTTGAATCTCATACTAATTGATATTCAAAATAAGAGGAGACAGATAATGAAACCAGAAGAGTTACACGCTATTGCCTCGGAGTTGGGCTTGCAATTTGACGAAGATTCGCGTAGTATTTATGGCACGCAGTCAGGCTATTTATTATTCCTGCAAGAAACTGACGTGAAAAACCAGTTTCGACTTTGTGTCAGTGTGAGTTTGAATGGCAATCCTGCGGATTCAGAAGAAAATGAATTGGTTTGGGATGAGTTTAAGAGTGAATCTCTTCCAAACTTGTCGACCTTGTCTATCAACCAGTACCTTGTTTCTTTTGTCGTAAAAGGTGCCATGCGCAAATCAAAAACAATTGAAAAGTTACAGACGCTCATAACAGATCTCGTTGCCTTCCTTGAAACCCATCATTTCGTCCAAGTGTGTGCCTACAGCGGTCAGGAGGGCCCCGTTGGTCTCTATCAATTAGGTGATTCAATTTTCCTTATCAACGAGGAAAGCTATCAATTGCTGAAGAGCAATCTTCAGATTGAGGTAGATTCTTATCAAAATCAAAAGGAAAATGTTCTTCTTGGAGCAGTTGGTGCCTTGCTGGGAGCCTTGATTGGTGGAGCAGTTGCTCTATTTATCGCTCGTCTAGGTTATGTAGCTATGGTAGCGGGTATTGTTCTGGGGATTTGTACCATTAAAGGATATGAAATCCTTGGAAGAAAGGTATCTCGAAAGGGGATTGTGATTTCCTCTATTTGGATGGTGATTACTGTCTTTCTAGTGAATCAAATTGATTTGGCGATGGAAGTCGTTGCTAAACTAGGGGTTGAGTTTGCCTTTGCTTTCCGAGTGGTGAATCAATTAATCTTTAGCGGTGATTTTCCAGATAACTATTTTTATAATCTAGCTATGTTAGCTGTGTTTACCTTAGTTGGTGCTGGGGTGTCTATCAGCTCGGTTTGGTCAAGTCATAAAACAAAAGGGATTGTCCGTAAAATTGCATAAAGAAATAAGTCTTTGTATGTCCTCCGCTGTTCTGGGTACCAAGAGGGATACAGGACTTTTTGCATTGAGAAGATAATCATTCGTTAATATTTGACAGGATAAGCAAAAAAGGTATAATGTTTATACGGGAAAAGATGAATAAAATATCAATGAAAGGAGAAGAAGATGCAAATTTCAAGCCGATTTACAATTGCGACTCATATGATGATTATTATTGCAATGCAGGATACAGATAGTAAGGTAACCAGCGATTTTCTTGCGGCCAGTGTCGGAGTCAATCCAGTCATTATCCGTAAGACTTTATCGCAACTCAAAAAAGCTGGATTGATTTCAGTTGCTCGTGGTACGGGAGGAACTGAGATAATAAAAGACCTTCAGGATATCAGTTTGTTGGATGTCTACCAAGCTGTGGAGTGTTTAGGAAAATCCGGTAAGCTCTTTAGTTTCCATGACAATCCAAATCCTAATTGCCCAATTGGTGCTAATATCCATGCAGTCTTGGACCAAAAGTTGTTCGATGTTCAAGCAGCTATGGAGAACCAACTTCGTCAGACAAGTCTGGCTCAGGTTGTAGCAGATGCTCAGAATAAACTCTCTAAGTAAGAGGACTAAGGTTCTCTTTTTCTATTGCTATAATTATGGTACAATGTAGTCATCAAAGGAGGAGACTATGTACTTTATCACAGGATTTTTTGTCTTACTTTTTCTCGTTTCGTTTTTAAGGGACAATCGCAGTCTCTGGAATCCAGCTCTCTTGCTTTTGTCTCTGCTCTTTTCTTATATGTCCATTGCCAATCTTTTTTACGAAGCTGGGCAGAAAGAAGTGCACATGGTTTTCTTTGCAGGGATTTTTCTCCTGCTGCCTCTTTTAGTTTTTCTAAGTGGTTTTTTCCTTATTTATAATGGATTTGTGTTATTGAAAAAAGAAGGAAAATCCAAGGCAAATTATTTGTCTCTAGGATTAGGGTGCGTGATTCTATTCTTTTTTGTAATCATGGCGATTCGAGTGAGCGATACTAAGGGCTTGTTCTATACCAATCATCTAGTGAATATTATCTTTTTCTTTTTGATTTATTCGTATTTGATTTTTGGTTTTGCTTTTGCAGGATTTCTGCTTTATTCTATTCTGTATCTTTTTATTCCCAAGAAAAAATATTATGATTTTATCATCATTCACGGAGCAGGCTTATTGAATGGAGAAAAAGTGACTCCCTTACTGAAGAGTCGCATTGACAAGGCAGTAGAAGCTTATCACCAGTCTCTCAATCCCAATGTTAAAATCATCGCAAGTGGTGGTCAAGGTGGAGATGAAAAGATATCCGAAGCTCAGGCGATTTGTAATTATTTGCTGGAAGAGACGGATGTTCCGAGAGAAGCGATTCTCCTAGAGGAAGACTCAACGACGACCTATGAGAATCTTCTCTTCTCAAAAGAAATGGGAGAGAAGCTGGTGGCCAGTCCACGTTTTCTCTTTGTGACCAATGATTACCATGTTTTTCGTACCAGTACCTATGCTCGCCGTATTGGGATGAAGGGAGATGGCCTTGGTTGCCGTACAGCCGCCTACTATATCCCATCGGCCTTTATCAGAGAATACATTGCTCTATGTGTGAAGATGAGATGGCTTTTTCTCGCCTTCTATATTTTATTAATTTTAGCTCTGATTTTCTCCTATAGAGGTGTTCTATGGTAATATGTAAAATTCATATTGTAATTCTTGTTAGAATCTCTAAAAAATCTTGTAGTAACCCTAAGGGAAAAATTGTCACTAGTAATGAAAGAGCAGGGTAAGTGATTGTGAGTGCGGTTTTTGGAGCGGTTTTATGATTGCTCGTCAATCAATTGAACAATTTCTAACCTAGTTGCAGATTTTCAGAGAGAGTCAAAAATAGGCAACTGAATATGAGTAGACTAGAATTTTACAGTCAACGACAAATAAAAATGTGAACAGCAACAGAGGTTCACATTTTCTTTTTGGTCTATGGCAAAATGGCTTTTAGTTCCTTCAGGATAGTTTGCAAGGTTACGATCGCTTGTTCTCCTTGTTGTGGTTGATAGAGTAGTTGGAAGTACTTGCGAATAGTTTCTTCAAATTGCATAGGGAGGAGTGTACAATTGGTCTTTGCGTACTCCAACATTCGTTTTTCACCAGGATGGATTTGCTCATTGAGCGCAAATAACAAGTCAAAGTAGGAAGCAAAAAACTCACTCGTACGATGATTCATACTGAGAAGATCTTGGCGCTTGATAGCTTTTTCTATTTGGTGAGAGAAGGCAGGCATGGCTTGTTCTAGCAAAAGGAGTTGCCTTTCGATGATATGCTTTTTGAGTTCCTGTGGATAGGGAATCTGGTAAGTCTTTTGGAGAGAAGCATAGTGTCCATTCGGGTCGTATAGAATCTTGCTGTGGAGTAGATTGTGCCACATGCAAGTTGTATAAGCATTTTGAGCTTTGTGTTGAAAAACAGTTGTGTTCAATTCTTGTTCAAACGACTCCAGCGAACGATAAATCAACTCGATTTGGATACCGTTGTTTAGTACACAGTCATCCTCTAACTCCCAAAACTGGTTTCCAATTTCCATATAAGAACAATACTTACTCAAGATATCTCGTCGAATCGCCTCATCAATAGAAGAGTTTAGATAGACATAAACGTCATAGTCAGAATTTTGATCGTAGACTTGTCCTGCACGAGAACCACCAAGAGCAATAGCTTCTACTTGTTCAAGTTGAGAGAATTCTTTGCAAAGTTCTTGGATCATTTTTTTCTCCTTACGTTATGGTTTTAAAGTCATTTTACCAAAAAAGTAAAACGTTTGCATAGCATTGAGCTGCTCTTTTTCATTTATAGCAAAAAATGTGAACCCTTGTTTTGAGTTCACATTTCGTTTTTATTCCGCAGCTTGTTGCCAACGTTTTGCTAGCTTATGAGACAAGCTAGAAATAGTAAAGTTAAAGATAAAGTAAATCAAGGCAATCAGGATATAAAGACTGAAGACCTGCTCTGGTTCGAAATAACGGCCCATGAGAATTTGGCTGGCGCCAAAGAGTTCTTGTAGAGCGATAACAGAGTAGAGAAGACTGGTATCCTTAATCACAGTTACAAACTGAGAAATGATGGCTGGCAGCATTTTGCGGATCGCTTGTGGGAGAATGATGTAGTAGAGGATTTGCGCAGAGGTAAAACCTTGCGACATTCCTGCTTCATACTGGCCCTTGTCCACGGCATTGAGACCGCCTCGGATAATCTCAGCTAAGGCTGCTGAGGTAAAAAGGGTAAAGGCGGTAATACCAGCTGGTGTGGACTTCATCTTAAACACCAAAAAGATGGTGAAAATCCAGAGGAGGTTGGGAACGTTACGTACAAACTCGATATAAATGCTGGAGATGATCCGTAAGACAGGATTTTTCCCATTTCTCATGACGGCTAGTACTGTTCCGATAAGGGTCGAGAGGACGATAGCGATTAGAGAAATGTAGAGGGTTAAGCCAAATCCTTTAAAGATAAAGACTAGGTTATCTGGGGTCAAAACTTCTAAAATAGATTCCATAGTAACCTCCTAAAGTGAATAGGCTTTTTTGTTGGCTTGCTCCATCTTGCGGCCAAACTGGGCAACAGGGAAGCATAGGGCAAAGTAGAGAAGAGCAGCACCTAAAAATGCTGGGATATAATTTCCGTTGAGAGCCGACCAAGACTTAGTCACAAACATCAAGTCTACTCCAGAGATGATGGCAACTGTAGAGGTGTTCTTGATGAGGTTAACGATTTGGTTGGTCAATGGAGGGAGAATGATACGGAAGGCTTGAGGCAAGATAATCAAGCGCATGGCATTGATATAGGTAAAACCTTGCGACAGGGCGGCCTCCATCTGACCGCTAGGAATAGACTGAATCCCTGATCGAATAACCTCAGCGATATAAGCGCCGTGATAGAGTCCCACACAAAGTACAGCTGTCCAATAAATCGGAATCATGATGATATGGTCACTGATAAGAGGTAGGCCATAAAAAACGATAACAAACTGCACCAAGAGGGGAGTATTTTGATAAAATTCGACAAAGATACGAGCCAAAACACGCAAGAATGGGCGTTTGCTGGTTGACATGGCCCCAAAGAAGATGCCCAAAACCATGGCGAGGATAAAAGATCCAATCGCTAGGGCAAGGGTGAAGAGGAAACCATTGAAAAATTGTCCAAAATCCTGAAAATAGGCTGTCCAAGATGATAAATCTGTCATGGGGTGTCCTCCTTAATCTGCGGTATGGCTAGATGGTTTGAGCTTGTAACGGTCATAAAGTTTCTGCAAACTACCGTCCTTGGTCCATTTAGTGACCAAGCTATCAAGATAATCGTTGAGCTCGGTGTTTGATTTCTTGGTAACAATACCGTAGTCAGATGGTTTAAAACTATCATCTAGTAGTTCTGTCCGTTTACTAATGTAGCCAGATAGGATAGAGCGGTCCACGGAAAAGGCATCAATACGGTGAGCGTGAAGGGAAGTAATCAATTCTGGGTAGGAACCGAGTTCGACAAATTTAAAGGTTAGACCTTTCTTTTTGCCCAGTTCAGTAATCAGGCGTTGGGTGATGGAACCTTGAGCAACTCCGATCGTTTTACCGTTTAGATCCTCAATGCTTTTGATGTTGGCGGATTTGTTGACCAAAAATCCAGAAGCGTCCGTATAGTAGGGACTGGTGAAGTTGTATAATTTTTTACGTTCATCTGTGATGGTAAAGGTTGCGATATCCATGTCTACCTGTTCATTGTCTAGGAGTGGTCCACGTGTTTGAGCGGTAACAGGAACGTAGCGAATCTTGACCTTGAGTTCATCTGCAATCATCTTGGCAAGGTCCGTTTCGATACCAGAATAAGTCCCTGTCTTGGGATCCTTGTAGCCAAAATTAGGAACGTCTTGTTTGACACCGACAACTAGTTCGCCTCTTTTTTGAATGTCTGCGACAGTGGTATCAGCCTGAACTGGTTTGGCAGCAGCAAGGCTGAAAAGGCTAATCAATAATGCGGATAAAAAGAATTTCTTTTTCATAGGCGCCTCCTTATTTGACTTTGTCACTTTCGTGGTTGATAATTTTGCTGAGGAATTGTTGGGCACGAGGTTCGCTTGGTTTGTCAAAAAAGTCATCGACATCTGTCGTGTCTACTAAAACCTCTCCGTCGGCCATAAAGATAATGCGGTCCGCAACCTCTCGGGCAAAGCCCATTTCGTGAGTAACGACAATCATATTCATACCATCTCGGGCCAATTTTTGCATAACTGCTAGAACGTCTCCGATGGTTTCAGGGTCAAGGGCAGATGTTGGCTCATCAAAGAGGAGGAGCTCCGGATGCATGGCAAGACCACGAGCGATGGCGATTCGCTGTTTTTGTCCACCAGATAGCATGGCTGGATAGGAATCTTTCTTGTCCCACATATTTACAAATTCCAGATATTTTTGGGCTGTTTTTTCAGCTTCTTTTTTATCAATTCCTAGAACTTTTATGGGCGCGAGTGTTACATTTTCTAACACTGTTTTGTGTGGATAAAGATTAAAATGTTGAAAAACCATGCCGACTTCCTTACGAAGAGGAACTAAATCTTTCTGACTGGCACCTGCTACTTGGTGTCCATTGACTAGGAGACTTCCTTTGTCAACAGCCTCCAAACCATTAATCGTACGGATAAGAGTAGATTTACCAGATCCGGAAGGTCCAAGCAGGACAACGACTTGTCCTTTTTCAAAACGGAGATTGATGTCGCGGAGTGCGTGATAGTCTCCGTAATATTTTTCGACGTGTTTAAATTCTACTAAAGCCATGAGAGATCTCCTTTGTGTTAGATTTTATAACATGATTTTACAACAAAAGAATGTTCTTGTCAAATCATATCTGAAAAAAATTCACTAAAATGTTATAAAAAAGCAATATGGATAGAGAAAATGCCTAAATCGTGTTATAATGAAACGATAGAATTCTTAGAAAGAGTGGATGTTTTTTTGATAACTCCTACTTATGAATGGCAGTTTGCCCCGCAGGTTGAAGATGCGGATTTTACAAAGATAGCCAAGAGGGCTGGACTGGGTCCTGAGGTGGCTCGGTTATTATTTGAAAGAGGGATTCAGAACGAAGAAAGTCTAAAGAAGTTCTTAGAACCTTCTTTGGAAGACTTGCACGATCCCTATCTGCTCCATGATATGGACAAGGCAGTGGAGCGGATTCGTCAGGCAATTGAAGAAGGGGAAAACATCCTCATCTATGGAGACTATGATGCGGATGGTATGACTTCGGCCTCTATTGTTAAGGAAAGTTTGGAACAGCTGGGCGCAGAGTGTCGTGTTTACCTGCCCAATCGCTTTACAGATGGCTATGGCCCTAATGCCAGTGTCTATAAATACTTTATCGAGCAAGAGGGGATTTCCTTGATTGTGACAGTGGACAATGGGGTTGCAGGTCACGAGGCTATTGAACTAGCTCAGTCTATGGGAGTGGATGTCATTGTGACTGACCATCATTCCATGCCTGAAACCCTTCCTGATGCTTATGCGATTGTTCATCCCGAGCATTCAGATGCGGGCTATCCTTTCAAACAGTTGGCCGGATGCGGAGTGGCTTTCAAGCTGGCTTGCGCTCTTTTAGAAGAAGTACAAGTGGAGTTGCTTGATTTGGTCGCCATCGGAACTATTGCCGATATGGTGAGCCTGACGGATGAAAACCGTATTTTGGTTCAATATGGTCTGGAAATGTTGGGGCATACTCAGCGCATCGGTCTGCAAGAAATGCTAGACATGGCTGGGATTGCTGCTAATGAAGTGACAGAAGAAACGGTTGGATTCCAGATTGCCCCTCGTTTAAATGCCTTAGGCCGCTTGGACGATCCCAATCCTGCCATTGATTTGTTGACTGGCTTTGATGATGAGGAAGCGCATGAGATTGCCCTCATGATTCATCAGAAAAACGAAGAGCGCAAGGAAATCGTTCAGTCAATCTATGAAGAAGCTAAGACCATGGTGGATCCTGAGAAGAAGGTCCAGGTCTTGGCAAAGGAAGGTTGGAATCCTGGAGTTCTGGGTATCGTGGCTGGCCGCTTGCTGGAAGAACTAGGGCAGACGGTCATCGTTCTTAACATAGAGGACGGTCGTGCCAAGGGCAGTGCTCGTAGCGTGGAAGCTGTCGATATTTTTGAAGCCTTGGATCCCCATCGAGACCTCTTTATCGCCTTTGGCGGCCATGCTGGTGCAGCAGGGATGACGCTAGAGGTTGAGAAATTCTCAGATTTATCCCAGGTTTTGGAAGGTTATGTCCGTGAAAAGGGTGCAGATGCTAGTGGCAAGAATAAGTTAAATCTAGATGAAGAGCTAGACTTGGAGACGCTTAGCTTGGAAACGGTCAAAAGTTTTGAACGTTTAGCACCTTTTGGAATGGACAATCAGAAACCTGTCTTTTATATCAAGGATTTTCAGGTCGAAAGTGCCCGTACTATGGGGGCAGGCAATGCCCACCTCAAACTAAAAATTTCCAAGGGTGAGGCGAGTTTTGAAGTGGTGGCCTTCGGACAAGGTAGATGGGCGACAGAGTTTGCTCAGACAAAAAACTTAGAATTGGCAGTCACCCTGTCTGTCAACCAATGGAATGGCCAAACTGCCCTCCAGTTGATGATGGTGGATGCGCGTGTGGAAGGTGTTCAACTCTTTAACATTCGTGGGAAGAATGCAGTCTTGCCAGAAGGGGTTCCAGTCTTGGACTTTGCTGGAGAATTACCAGAATTAGCGACCAGTGATGCTGTGGTTGTGAAAACCATTCCTGAGGATATTACCCTGCTGAAGACCGTTTTTCAGGAGCAAAATTTCTCTGCGGTCTATTTCAAGAACGACATTGACAAGGCCTACTATCTAACAGGTTATGGGACTAGAGAGCAGTTTGCTAAATTGTACAAGACCATTTACCAGTTTCCAGAGTTTGATATTCGCTATAAGCTGAAGGATCTGGCGGCTTATCTCAATATCCAACAAATCTTGCTGGTCAAGATGATTCAAGTATTTGAGGAACTGGGCTTTGTGACGATCAAAGATGGTGTCATGACAGTCAATAAAGAAGCGCCGAAAAGGGAAATTGCTGAAAGTCAGATTTACCAAAATCTCAAACAAACCGTCAAAGATCAAGAAATAATGGCACTGGGGACAGTGCAAGAAATGTATGATTTTTTGAAAGGATAATCATGAAGTCTTTAAAGAAAATTTCAAGCTGGATTGTTAAAGATAAAGTAATAGTAATATTCTTTTTTGTGTCTTTTTTACCTATATTGTATGCTGTTGTAAAAATTGTTTTAAAAACGCACTTTGGAACTGAAGATTTTGGTATTAATTTGAGAAAAACAATAGACTTTGATTGGTTAGCTTATTATGGGTCAATTATTGGGAGTTATTTGATTGTATATACTCTAAAGAATGAAAATACAAAATATAGGGAAGAAAAACGTGACTCAGTTAGACCAATATTGAATGTTGGATTAAATTATGAACAAATGGGAAGTAAAGATAAACATAAACATACCTCTAATTGTTTAAAAATAGATTCAGAACAAGGCAAGAAACAAGGCAAGAAACAAGGCAAGAATTATATCTGTCAGTATAATTATATAAAGATTAACAAAGAAGATGCTCAAGATGAAGAATCGATTGCTATTCTTATAAAAATTAGAAATATTGGGTTAGGTCATGCCTTAATTGATAAAATAGAATATATAGAAAAAAATGGATCGGGAGGTAATCATAAATTAAAGGCTGAAGAAAGATTTATGATTGATAAGAAAACCTCAAATAATCTACTATTGAAGTTTGACTCAAGAATTGAAGATATTGAAAAGATTAAAATATTTTTTATTGATATTTTAGAAAATAAATATGTCTATGATTTAAAATTAGAAGGAATCAATGATAAAATGAATTTTGTGAATATTGAGGGTAAAAAATTACATTTATTTAGCCTTACCAAGGCATATTTTGAAAGTTATTTTCCAGAGATAGTAGAAAAAGATAGCTAAAGAACCGTCAAATACCAAGAAATGATGGCGCTGGGTACCGTGCAAGAAATGTATGATTTTTTGATGGAGTTATAGATGGAAAGGGACTGAGATGACCTATCTCGGTCTCTTTTTGACGGATAAATGCTTGATGTGGGAGTGGTTGAGAAGACGGTCTTTTGAGTGATTTACTGATGAAAAGATTGGGGGAATGATTCATTTTTATTCTCTTCTATCACTTTATACGATGTCTGCTTTTAAACCTTATGTAGTAAAAGTATAAATTTTTGTAACATGACTAAAATATAACTCTAAACGAACTGACATGTAAATCAAGTATGATTTTCTTATCAAGAAAATATAAGGGGAATCCAGTTATGAAAAAAACAGTTACGAAACTGACTCTTGGTTTGACTTCTACGGCTATTTTAGCTACAGTTGGTGCTCAAACTGTGCACGCGAACTCTTACGTTGTCCAAGACGGTGATTCATTTTATGCCATCGCAACTGCAAACGGCATGGATCCGCATGAGTTGGCAGCTTTGAATGGAAAAACCATCTTTGACACTATCCACCCAGGCGATGTATTGGAAGTGAGTGGTTCCGCTCAGGCTAGCTCAACCTACAGTGCTCCAGCTAGCACTGCGAACGTGGTATCAGATACAGAGGATGTTGTCGAAAAGACTCCGACAAACTATGGAAACTCATACCCTGTTGGTCAGTGTACATGGGGTGTGAAAGAATTGGCGCCTTGGGCTAGCAACTGGTGGGGAAATGCCAACACGTGGGCAATCTACGCGAGTGCTCAAGGCTATAAGACAGGAAGTGTTCCAGTAGTAGGAGCAATCGCCGTTTGGGATGGTGGTGAATATGGACACGTTGCTTATGTAACAGATGTTCAAAGTGAAAACTCCATCCAGGTATTGGAAGCAAACTACAGACGTCAAAAGCAGATTGCAAATTACCGTGGCTTCTTTAATCCTCATGAATTTTTAGGTAACGTCACTTATATCTATCCAAACTAAAGATGATAAAAAGATTTAGAATTTCTAAGTCTTTTTTCTTTTTGAAGAAATTTCCTAACGTTATCCTCTATCTTAGTGGCTAATTGCTGAAAATTTTTTAGATTCTGTAGCGAACAGGAAATTTTCGCTTTTGGATGTAGATAAACCATGTCTTTGTAGGAAATAGTTCTCAAGTCGAGAGGTAAAAGCAAGTTTTTTGAACTAAAAGAAAAATTTAGAGTTCGAGAAAGGTATCTGAAATCAAATTGATTCAGAAAGTCCATAATTTTGATGGTACAATCGTTCTATTATCTTAGATGAAGCCTCCAAAAGAGAAGTCAAAGTAAAAGAATTCGATTCACAGTAGTGACTAATCTCTAGTTAAAAACCGATCTTCGTTTTGAAAATAATCAAAAAAATGGTATAATGGTAGGAAAAGATTCGGCTGGAAGTTTTAGAACTTTTAGAATAAGAGGGTAAATTCGCCCTATAATCAAGATAAATGAAGTTTCGGAGGGAAAATGAGTAATATTAGTTTAACAACACTAGGTGGTGTACGAGAAAATGGTAAAAATATGTACATCGCTGAAATCGATGGTTCTATTTTTGTTTTGGATGCGGGGCTTAAATACCCTGAAAATGAACAACTAGGTGTTGATGTCGTCATTCCAAATATGGACTACCTTTTTGAAAATAGCGATCGTATCGCAGGGGTCTTTTTGACCCACGGACATGCAGATGCCATTGGTGCCCTGCCTTATCTTTTGGCAGAGGCTAAGGTGCCTGTATTTGGTTCTGAGTTGACCATTGAGTTGGCCAAACTCTTTGTCAAAGGAAATGATACGGTTAAGAAATTCAATGACTTCCATGTGATTGATGAAGATACGGAGATTGATTTTGGAGGGACTGTGGTTTCCTTCTTCCGTACAACTCACTCTATCCCAGAAAGTTTGGGAATAGTCCTGAAAACAGCTGAAGGTAGCATCGTTTATACAGGGGACTTCAAGTTTGACCAGACAGCTAGCGAATCCTATGCGACGGATTTTGCTCGTTTGGCAGAAATCGGTCGTGATGGTGTCTTGGCGCTCCTCAGTGATTCAGCCAATGCAGACAGCAATATCCAGGTGGCGAGTGAGAGTGAAGTTGGAGACGAAATTACCCAGACCATTGCAGATTGGGAAGGTCGTATCATCGTTGCCGCAGTTGCCAGCAACCTTTCTCGTATCCAGCAGGTTTTTGATGCTGCAGCAGATACAGGTCGCCGAGTTGTTTTGACTGGATTTGATATTGAAAATATCGTCCGCACTGCGATTCGACTCAAAAAATTGTCTCTAGCCAATGAAAGTCTCTTGATTAAACCCAAAGAAATGTCTCGTTTTGACGACCATGAGTTGATTATCCTTGAGACGGGCCGTATGGGTGAGCCGATTAATGGACTTCGCAAGATGTCCATTGGACGCCACCGTTATGTGGAAATCAAAGATGGGGACTTGGTCTATATCGTAACCACTCCATCTATCGCAAAAGAAGCTGTCATGGCGCGTGTTGAAAACATGATCTACCAAGCTGGTGGTGTGGTGAAACTCATTACCCAAAGCTTGCGAGTATCCGGACATGGGAATGCGCGTGATTTGCAGTTAATGATCAATCTTTTGCAACCAAACTACCTCTTCCCTATCCAAGGAGAGTACCGTGAGTTAGATGCGCATGCCAAGGCTGCCATGGCAGTTGGAATGTTGCCAGAACGCATCTTCATCCCTAAAAAGGGAACGACCATGTCTTATGAACATGGAGACTTTGTTCCAGCTGGAGCTGTTTCTGCTGGGGATGTCTTGATTGACGGAAATGCCATCGGGGATGTTGGAAATGTCGTCCTTCGTGACCGTAAGGTCTTGTCAGAGGATGGAATCTTTATCGTGGCGATCACTGTCAACCGTCGTGAGAAGAAAATTGTGGCTAAGGCCCGTGTTCACACGCGTGGATTCGTTTATCTCAAGAAGAGTCGTGACATTCTCCGTGAAAGTTCAGAATTGATTAACCAAACGGTAGAAGAGTATCTTCAAGGTGATGACTTTGATTGGGCAGATCTCAAAGGCAAGGTTCGCGACAATCTGACCAAGTACCTCTTTGATCAAACCAAGCGTCGCCCGGCAATCTTGCCAGTCGTGATGGAAGCAAAATAATAAGCAGAATACCTACAGAAAAAGTCGAAATTCGGCTTTTTCTTATAGAATAGTAAAAGGAGACAACCATGGCAGTTATGAATATTGAGTATTACTCAAAAGTTTTGGATATGGAGTGGGGCGTTACCGTACTCTATCCAGATGCTAGTCGGGTGACTGAACCAGATTGCACGGATATTCCTGTTCTTTATCTTTTGCACGGAATGTCAGGAAACCAAAATAGCTGGCTCAAACGTACCAATGTCGAGCGCTTGTTGCGTGGGACCAATCTCATTGTTATCATGCCCAATACTAGCAATGGCTGGTACACAGATACTCAGTATGGCTATAACTACTATACAGCTCTAGCAGAAGAGTTACCTCAGGTAATGAAACGTTTCTTCCCCAATATGACCAGCAAGCGAGAAAAAACTTTCATAGCAGGCCTATCCATGGGTGGATACGGTTCCTTCAAACTCGCTCTATCGACAAATCGTTTTTCTCATGCGGCTAGTTTTTCTGGTGCACTCAGTTTTCAGGAATTTTCTCCTGAAAGTCAGGATCTGGGGTCACTTGCATACTGGCGAGGAGTTTTTGGAGAGATTAAAGACTGGACAGCTAGTCCTCATTCGCTTGAAAGCATGGCTGCAAAATCCGATAAAAAGACTAAACTATGGGCTTGGTGTGGAGAGCAAGACTATCTCTACTCTGCCAATAATCTCGCAGTGAAAAACCTCAAAAAACTTGGTTTTGAGGTGACCTATAGTCATAGTCTAGGTAAGCACGAGTGGTACTACTGGGAAAAACAATTGGAACGTTTTTTGGCTACTCTACCAATTGACTTTGTCTTGGAAGAACGTTTATCTTAGTTTTAGGTTTCTTTCAGCTTTCTTCAGTAAAATAGAGAATCTATCTTGATCAAGGAAAATGTGATTTCAAGATAGGTTCTTATTTTTATGAAAGGTGGGGCGTCATGTTCTGGATTATTCGATTATTGTTCCGATTTCTTTTGGGAATTTGGCGTTTCTTCTGGCGTCTGGTTTGGACTGTGGTCATTCTACTGCTCATTGCCTTTGGAGTGGTTTGGTATCTGTCTGGTGATTTTCATTCTGCGGTCAATCAGGTTGAAAAAATGAGCAAGATTGGTCAAGGTGGCTGGAATCAATGGAAGGAGACGGGAACGCTGGAAGTCTTGTCTCAGACAGACAGTCACCAACATGCAGAAGGCAAGTGGGCTCAAGCTTCAGCTCGCATCTATATTGAGCCTCAAATGGATGAGACCTTTCAAGGTGCCTATGCAGAAGCCATAAAAAACTGGAATCAAACGGGAGCCTTTACCTTTGAGGTGGTTGCGGATCCTAGTCAGGCAGATATTGTGGCAAGTGAAATGAATGATGGATCGACTGCTGTAGCAGGTCAAGCCGAGAGTCAAACCAATTTGTTAACCAAACAATTTATATCTGTAACGGTTCGCCTGAATCACTATTATCTATCCAATCCAAACTATGGTTATTCTTATGAACGGATCGTGCACACGGCGGAGCACGAGCTGGGGCATGCCATCGGATTGGATCATACCAACGAAACTTCTGTCATGCAGCCAGCAGGTTCTTACTATGGAATTCAGCCTCAGGATGTGAAGGCTGTTCAAGAACTCTATACCAGAAGCGACTAGATGAAGTCGGTGCAATCTGAAATGAAATCAAAGCTCCTCCATCAAGTGATTGGTGGGGCTTTTTGTTCGTCCTGTTACGGCCTTTTTGTTATAATGGAACTATGAATAACTTGATCAAATCAAAACTAGAGCTCTTGCCGACCAGCCCTGGTTGTTACATTCACAAGGATAAAAATGGCACCATTATCTATGTAGGAAAGGCTAAAAATCTGCGTAACCGCGTGCGGTCTTATTTCCGTGGAAGTCATGATACCAAGACGGAGGCTCTGGTGTCTGAAATTGTGGATTTTGAATTTATCGTCACTGAGTCCAATATTGAGGCACTTCTCCTAGAAATCAACCTGATTAAGGAAAATAAGCCCAAGTACAATATTATGCTCAAGGATGATAAGTCCTATCCCTTCATCAAAATCACCAATGAGCGTTATCCTCGCTTGATTATCACCCGTCAGGTCAAAAAGGACGGAGGTCTTTATTTTGGACCTTATCCTGATGTGGGAGCGGCCAATGAAATCAAGCGACTACTGGATCGGATTTTTCCTTTTCGGAAATGTACCAACCCGCCGTCTAAGGTTTGTTTTTACTACCATATCGGCCAATGTATGGCCCACACCATCTGTCAGAAAGATGAGGCTTATTTCAAGTCCATGGCTCAGGAGGTTTCTGATTTCCTAAAAGGACAGGATGACAAAATCATCGATGACCTCAAGGGGAAGATGGCATCCGCAGCTCAAAGTATGGAGTTTGAACGTGCGGCGGAATACCGTGACCTGATTCAGGCGATTGGAACACTTCGGACCAAGCAAAGGGTCATGGCTAAAGATTTGCAAAATCGGGACGTCTTTGGCTACTATGTGGATAAGGGCTGGATGTGTGTTCAGGTTTTCTTTGTCCGTCAGGGAAAACTCATCGAGCGGGATGTCAATCTTTTCCCCTACTACAATGATCCAGATGAGGACTTCTTGACCTACGTGGGACAATTCTATCAAGAAAAATCTCACCTGGTTCCCAATGAAGTATTGATTCCGCAGGATATTGACGAAGAAGCCGTCAAGGCCTTGGTGGATACCAAGATTCTCAAACCCCAACGTGGGGAAAAAAAACAACTGGTCAATCTAGCCATCAAAAATGCCCGTGTTAGTCTGGAGCAGAAGTTCAATCTGCTAGAAAAATCAGTCGAAAAGACCCAAGGAGCTATTGAAAATCTGGGACGCTTGCTCCAAATCCCGACCCCAGTCCGTATCGAGTCCTTTGATAACTCTAATATCATGGGAACCAGTCCTGTTTCAGCTATGGTGGTCTTTGTCAATGGCAAACCGAGTAAAAAAGACTACCGAAAGTACAAGATAAAAACGGTTGTTGGCCCAGATGACTATGCTAGTATGCGAGAGGTTATTCGCAGACGTTATGGCCGAGTTCAACGTGATGGTTTAACCCCGCCAGATTTGATTGTGATTGATGGGGGACAAGGTCAAGTCAATATCGCAAAGCAAGTCATCCAAGAAGAGCTAGGTTTGGATATCCCAATTGCAGGTCTGCAAAAGAATGACAAGCACCAAACCCATGAACTGCTCTTTGGAGATCCACTGGAAGTGGTGGAGTTGTCTCGCAATTCTCAAGAATTCTTTCTCCTCCAACGCATCCAGGATGAGGTGCACCGCTTTGCTATCACCTTCCACCGCCAACTGCGCTCAAAAAATTCCTTTTCTTCACAACTGGATGGGATTGACGGTCTGGGACCTAAACGCAAACAGAATCTCATGAAGCATTTTAAATCTCTCACTAAAATCAAGGAAGCTAGTGTGGATGAAATTGTCGAAGTGGGTGTGCCAAGAGCAGTCGCAGAAGATGTGAAAAGAAAGTTGAACCCTCAGGAAGAAGTGGAATTGGCTCAAGTGGCGGAAGAAAGAGTGGACTACCAAACAAAAGGAGATTATGATGAACCATAAAATCGCAATTTTATCAGATATTCATGGAAATGTGACTGCCTTAGAAGCAGTGATTGCAGATGCTAAAGCACAAGGAGTCAGTGAATACTGGCTCATGGGAGACATTTTCCTCCCTGGTCCAGGTGCAAATGACTTGGTCGCTCTGTTAAAGGAACTTTCTATCACTACAAGTGTTCGAGGCAATTGGGATGATTGTGTCCTTGAGGCTTTAGATGGGCAATATGGCTTGGAAGACCCACAGGAAGTCCAGCTCTTGCGTATGACGCAGTATTTGATGGAGCGAATGGATCCTGCAACGATTGACTGGCTACGAAGCTTACCTATGCTAGAAAAGAGAGAAGTTGACGGACTGCGTTTTTCTCTTTCTCATAATTTGCCAAATAAGAACTATGGTGGTGACTTGCTAGTTGAGAATGATACAGAGAAATTTGACCAACTCCTAGATGATGAAGTTGATGTGGCAGTCTATGGTCATGTTCACAAGCAGTTGCTTCGTTATGGCAGTCAAGGGCAACAAATCATCAATCCAGGGTCGATTGGCATGCCCTATTTTAATTGGGAGGCGTTAAAAAATCACCGTGCTCAGTATGCTGTGATAGAAGTAGAATATGGGGAATTAGTAAACATTCTATTCCGAAAAGTTGCTTATGACTATGAAGCAGAGTTAGAATTGGCCAAGTCCAAGGGGCTTCCTTTTATCGAAATGTATGAAGAACTACGCCGAGATGACAACTATCGGGGGCACAATCTAGAACTCTTAGCTAGTTTAATTGAAAAGCATGGGTATGTTGAGGATGTGAAGAAATTTTTGGAGGCTATAAAGTCAGAATATAAGGTAGACTAGTTTCTTAAAACCCCTGAAAATTAGTTGGAACTGGATGAGGAAAAATCTGATTTTAATGATAAGTTTAAATCCAGGACTTCATCCGTGTTCCAATTTCTTTCTATGAAAAATCTCTGCAAGCTCTTTCAAAATATGGTAGAATGGATGCAGTAGAATTAGAAAAGGAAATCGATTATGAAATTTCTTGAATTAAATAAAAAACGTCATGCGACTAAGCATTTTACTGATAAACCGGTAGATCCCAAAGATGTGCGTACGGCTATCGAAATCGCAACCTTGGCCCCAAGTGCCCACAACAGCCAGCCATGGAAGTTTGTGGTTGTTCGTGAGAAAAATGCTGAATTGGCAAAATTGGCTTATGGTTCGAACTTTGAGCAGGTATCAGCAGCACCTGTAACCATTGCCTTGTTTACCGACACAGATTTGGCTAAACGTGCTCGTAAGATTGCCCGAGTTGGCGGCGCTAATAACTTCTCTGAAGAGCAACTTCAATATTTTATGAAGAATCTGCCAGCTGAATTTGCGCGTTACAGTGAACAACAAGTCAGCGACTACCTAGCCCTCAATGCAGGTTTGGTTGCCATGAACTTGGTTCTTGCTCTGACAGACCAAGGAATCGGTTCTAACATTATTCTTGGATTTGACAAATCAAAAGCCAACGAAGTTTTGGACATTGAAGACCGATTCCGTCCAGAACTCTTGATCACAGTTGGATACACAGATGAGAAATTGGAACCAAGCTACCGCTTGCCAGTAGATGAAATTATCGAGAAGAGATAGGAAGAAAAAATGACAGTTATTGATTTTACAGCAGAAGTAGAAAAACGCAAAGAAGACCTCTTGGCTGACTTGTTTAGCCTTTTGGAAATCAACTCAGAACGTGATGACAGCAAAGCCGATGCTGAGCATCCATTTGGACCTGGTCCAGTAAAAGCCTTGGAAAAATTCCTTGAAATCGCAGACCGTGATGGCTATCCAACTAAAAATGTTGATAACTACGCAGGACATTTTGAGTTTGGTGAAGGAGAAGAAGTTCTCGGAATCTTTGCTCACATGGACGTGGTGCCAGCTGGTAGCGGTTGGGACACGGACCCTTATACACCAACTATCAAAGACGGTCGCCTTTATGCGCGTGGAGCTTCAGACGACAAGGGGCCTACAACAGCTTGTTACTATGGTTTGAAAATCATCAAAGAATTGGGGCTTCCAACTTCTAAAAAAGTTCGTTTCATCGTCGGAACAGATGAAGAATCAGGCTGGGCAGACATGGACTATTACTTTGAGCACGTAGGACTTGCAAAACCAGACTTCGGTTTCTCTCCAGACGCTGAGTTCCCAATCATCAATGGTGAAAAAGGAAATATCACGGAATACCTCCATTTTGCAGGTGAAAATACAGGTGCTGCTCGTCTTCACAGTTTCACAGGTGGATTGCGTGAAAACATGGTACCTGAATCAGCAACAGCAGTCGTTTCAGGTGACTTGGCTGACTTGCAAGGGAAACTAGATGCCTTTGTTGCAGAACACACACTCAGAGGAGAAATCAAAGAAGAATCTGGCAAATACAAGGTGACCATCATTGGTAAATCAGCCCATGGTGCTATGCCTGCTTCAGGTGTCAATGGTGCGACCTACCTGGCACTCTTCCTCAGCCAGTTCGACTTTGCTGGACCTGCAAAAGACTATCTTGACATCGCTGGTAAGATTCTCTTGAATGACCATGAGGGTGAAAATCTCAAGGTTGCTCATGTAGATGAAAAGATGGGTTCCCTTTCTATGAATGCGGGTGTCTTCCGCTTTGACGAAGCAAGTGCTGACAATACCATTGCCCTTAACTTCCGTTATCCAAAAGGAACAAGCCCAGAGCAGATCCAGTCAATCCTTGAAAACTTGCCAGTTGCTTTTGTTAGCCTTTCTGAACACGGTCACACACCTCACTACGTGCCAATGGAAGATCCGCTTGTGCAAACCTTGTTGAATGTCTATGAAAAACAAACTGGTCTTAAAGGTCACGAGCAAGTCATCGGTGGTGGTACCTTTGGTCGCTTGCTGGAACGTGGGGTTGCCTACGGTGCTATGTTCCCGGACTCAATCGATACCATGCACCAAGCCAACGAATTTATCGCCTTGGACGATCTCTTCCGAGCAGCAGCAATCTATGCAGAAGCTATCTATGAATTGATCAAATAAAACGATAGAAGTCTGAGATTTTATGCTTGGACTTCTTTTTGGAGGGTAAACAGATGTCTCAAATTGAAAGAATCAAGCAAGCCATTATGGCGGATCCGCAGAATACCAGCTATACAGAACGCGGAATTGAACCTCTCTTTGCGGCGCCAAAGACTGCCCGCATCAATATTGTCGGTCAGGCTCCTGGGCTTAAAACGCAAGAAGCTGGGATTTATTGGAAGGATAAGAGTGGCGATCGCTTGCGTGAGTGGCTAGGTGTAGATGAAGATACCTTTTACAATTCGGGCTTGTTTGCAGTTATTCCCATGGACTTTTATTTCCCAGGACATGGAAAATCGGGCGACCTTCCCCCCCGTAAAGGCTTTGCCGAAAAATGGCACCCACAACTCTTGCAAGAATTGCCCAATATCCAATTAACTCTCTTGATTGGGCAATATGCCCAAGCCTATTATTTACATGAGAAAGTTAGTGGCAAGGTGACAGAACGGGTAAAACATTACCAGAACTACTTACCAACCTATTTTCCTCTAGTTCACCCTTCTCCTCGTAATCAAATTTGGATGGCTAAGAATCCTTGGTTTGAGTCAGAAGTGATGCCCGATTTGAAAAAAAGAATTCAAAAGATTCTTGGAGAAACAAAATGAAAGAAATTACTTTTAACGATTTTTACCAGCTTTACCAGAATAGTTCACTTTCTGTGCTGGACGTGAGAGAAGTAGATGAGTTTGAGTCTCTTCATTTAGAAGGTGCTCGTAATTTACCTCTCAGTCAATTGGCTGATACTTATGAACAACTAGACAAAGACCAGCTTTACTACGTGATTTGTAAATCTGGGATGAGGTCAGCACGTGCTTGTCAATTTCTAGCTGAACAAGGTTATGACGTTATCAATGTCCAAGGCGGAATGACGGTCTTTGAAAATCTTTAAACCTATATGGCGATAGATCCTAGTCTTCCCTTGCTCGGTTCCAACTGAGTGAGGGATTTTGTTTTTAGATAATTCTTATTTTTAAAAATATTGAAAACATTCAATGATTAATTTTGGATACTTTTTTCAGAGTCTTAATCATGGTATACTAGGTCAGTATTTTAGAAATATGAAGGAGATTTTTATGGCTAAAAAAGGTGCCCTAACAGGCTTGCTCCTGTTTGGAATATTTTTTGGTGCGGGGAACTTGATTTTTCCGCCTTCTCTAGGTGCCCTATCTGGAGAACAGTTTCTTCCTGCCATCGCAGGTTTTGTATTTTCGGGTGTTGGGATTGCTGTCCTAACGCTCATCATCGGAACGCTCAATCCTAAAGGATACATTCACGAGATTTCTAAGAAAATCTCACCTTGGTTTGCGACACTTTATCTTGCAGTCCTCTATCTATCGATTGGCCCCTTCTTTGCCATTCCACGTACAGCAACAACAGCTTACGAAGTTGGGATTAGTCCCCTCTTGTCTGAAGCAAATAAAGGCCTAGGATTGATTATCTTTACCGTGCTTTACTTTGCCGCAGCCTATCTGATTTCACTCAATCCATCAAAGATTTTGGACCGTATCGGACGAATCTTGACACCAGTCTTTGCTTTGTTGATCGTTATCTTGGTTGTACTAGGTGCCTTCAAATACGGTGGAACAAGTCCTCAAACTGCGTCAGCTGCTTATCAAGCTTCTGCCTTTGGTACAGGTTTCCTAGAAGGTTATAATACCTTGGATGCTCTTGCTTCAGTGGCCTTTAGTGTGATTGCTGTTCAAACCTTGAAACAACTTGGATTTTCAAGTAAGAAAGAATACATCTCAACTATTTGGGTTGTTGGTATTGTGGTAGCTCTTGCCTTTAGCGCTCTCTACATCGGTTTAGGATTCCTTGGAAATCATTTCCCAGTACCAGCAGAAGTGATGAAGGGTGGAACACCAGGCGTTTATATCTTGTCACAAGCAACTCAGGAAATCTTTGGTTCAACAGCTCAGCTCTTTCTTGCTGTTATGGTAACTGTAACCTGTTTCACAACGACAGTTGGCTTGATTGTGTCGACAGCAGAGTTCTTTAACGGACGTTTCCCACAAATCAGTTACAAGGTCTATGCAACTGCCTTTACCTTGATTGGGTTTGCTATTGCTAATCTTGGCCTTGATGCAATCATTAAGTACTCAGTGCCAGTACTTGTAATCTTGTACCCAATCACCATCTCCATTGTGATGATCGTGATTGTGAATAAGTTTGTACCCTTATCAAAACCGGGCATGCAGTTAACCATTAGCCTTGTTACAGCTATTGCTCTTGCAAGCGTTCTTGGAAGTTCCTTTAAGATTGAGTTTCTTGAAAATCTGATTAATGCCCTTCCGTTTGCGTCAGCCTCTCTTCCATGGCTAGTGCCAGCTATTATCGGAATCTTGCTTTCGCTGGTTCTACCAAACAAACAAGAGAGTGATGTTTTTGAGATGGAATAAAAAAATTCTTGGTCAACGACCAAGAATTTTTTGTATAAGCACGACTCGTTAGTTGGTTTGTTCAGTATAACCAGCCTCTTTAAGCATTTTTCTAGTTTTTAGGAAACTTACACGGCTTCCAGAGCCAGAAACTTCATTTGGCATTGCTTTTTTCATCTCTTCGAGATTCACAACAGTCATGTCAACCTCCATGCTATGGATGACTTTTCCATCTTTGAATTCGATATTTTGTGTAATGCCTTTAAGTCCTTCCTCCTTTTTATAAGTTTTCACGATAAGTTCTTTAATCTCTTCTGCTGACTTGTCCAGTATTTCAGGGTCAAAAACATTATAGACTTCTTGTTTTACAACATCATCCCCCTTAACAGTGTATGTCAAGGTAGAAGTTCTTCCGGGATTGCTATTGTGAACAAATGTGTGGGTTTCTGTCTCATCTTTCTTTTCAGATGATTGTTGACTGCTTTGTTTAGTCTCGTTTGACTGAGTTGTTGTGTCTTCTTTGGTACTGCTGCTAGCAGGTGTAGATGCTTGTTTGGAGCATCCGAGCAGGAGGACAAGTGAAGCCACTAGGGCTAGTGAAGTTTTAACAAGAGTTTTCATAAAATTTCCTTTCATAATCAAAGTATTTTGTATTATAACATGATTCTACTACAAAATCAACTAGACCTCCCCTCTCATCTGATTTGACATGACAATGAACAGAAACTAGTCTGACGATTAAAGTTTTGTCTCTATCTGTTTCAAAAATTTTTTATCGTATGGATTGAAAAGTGGGAAGTTTTAAATGCACTTTTTATGGGATTTGGAGGAATCTATCGGACTCATCAGTTAGGAATATAGTAAAATACCCCAAGAGTCAGAGTTGTGTCTAACTTTTGGGGTGGACCTACACTAGTCTATATGAAATTTTGGGAGATTAGTTCGTCTTTTCTGTGAATCCCATTTTTTCCAGTGCTTTTTTAGAATTTGAGAAACTGACACGATTACCGATACCAGAATATTCTTCAGGAAGTGCTTTTCTAAGTTCGCTAATGCTTGCAACTGAGAAATCAACTTCTAGATCTTGAACAACTTTACCATCTTTGATTTCAATCGTTTGTTTAACACCTTTGAGTCCATTATAACCTTTGTACTTTTCTTCGATAAAACTCTTGACATCTTCTGGAGTTGCACCAAGGATTTCAGGATCAGCAATGTTATTAGCTGATTGCTTGATAACATTGTCCCCTTCTACAGTATAAATCAAGGTAGAAGTGATTCCAGAATTGCTTTTGTTTACAAAGGTATGTGTTTTAGTTGTTTCTTTCTTTTCAGATGATTGTTGACTGCTTTGTTTAGTCTCGTTTGACTGAGTTGTTGTGTCTTCTTTGGTACTGCTGCTAGCAGTAGTTGATGCTTGTTTGGAACATCCGAGCAGGAGGACAAGTGAAGCCACAAGGGCTAGTGATACTTTAAAGTATGATTTCATATCTATTACTTTCCTTTCATAATCAAAGTATTTGTATTATAACATGGATCTATAGTGAAAGCAACTAAACACAGTTTTTCTCCTTTTGAGAAGGAGTCTGACTAGAAAAATGTTATAATGGTAGGAAAGAGGTGAAGAAATGAATCAAACTGTAAACTATATCAAAGAATTAACTGCTATTGCATCTCCAACGGGCTTTACTCGTGAGATTTCAGACTACCTAGTCCATACTTTAGAAGAGCTTGGTTACCAGCCTATTCGAACTGCTAAGGGTGGTGTCAATGTTACTATTAAAGGTCAAAATGATGACCAACACCGCTATGTGACTGCCCATGTGGATACGCTGGGTGCTATTGTCCGTGCTGTCAAACCGGATGGCCGTCTCAAATTGGATCGTATCGGTGGTTTCCCTTGGAACATGATTGAGGGAGAGAACTGTACGGTTCATGTGGCTAGTACAGGTAAAACGGTATCTGGAACTATCCTCATCCACCAGACATCTTGCCATGTCTACAAGGATGCAGGAACTGCTGAACGTACTCAGGACAATATGGAAGTGCGTTTGGATGCAAAAGTAACCAATGAAAAAGAAACCCGCGCCTTGGGTATTGAGGTTGGAGACTTTATTAGTTTCGATCCGCGAACAGTTGTGACAGAAACTGGTTTTATCAAGTCTCGACACTTGGATGACAAGGTCAGCGCAGCAATTTTGCTCAATCTTCTTCGTATTTACAAGGAAGAGGGGATTGAATTGCCAGTAACAACTCATTTTGCTTTTTCAGTCTTCGAAGAGGTGGGTCACGGTGCCAACTCCAATATTCCAGCTCAGGTAGTGGAATATCTAGCTGTAGATATGGGAGCTATGGGCGATGACCAACAGACGGATGAGTACACAGTATCTATCTGTGTCAAGGATGCTTCTGGTCCTTATCACTATGACTTCCGTCAACACTTAGTAGCTTTGGCGAAAGAGCAAGATATTCCATTTAAGCTGGATATCTATCCATTTTATGGATCGGACGCTTCAGCAGCTATGTCAGCAGGAGCAGAGGTCAAACACGCCCTCCTTGGAGCTGGTATTGAATCCAGTCACTCTTACGAACGAACACACATTGATTCGGTCGTGGCGACTGAGCGTATGGTAGACGCCTATCTCAAGAGCACCTTGGTGGAGTAAAGGGGCGATAAAGTATTATGTTTGAAATGCTGAAACAATTAGCAACGCCTGCTATAATAACGGGGTTAGTTTCGGGTTTGTATGCTTATTTCCAAAAGAAAAAAGAGGAATATCGTAAGTATGTGTATGAAAATAAACAAGAAAACTTTAAAGAACTAGTTGTTTATGCCGATGAACTGGTAGATAAAGGAATTACTAATCCAGATTTAGAAAAACTACTTTTTAAAATTTCTCAAAACATTAATCCGTATGGACGAAAAATAAAAACTTTTGGAAAATATCAGTGGATAGAAGATGATGGATATATATGGTATCAAATAGAAATTATAGAGAAAAAACTTGCTTCTCAAATACTTCAAATAGAGGATTTAAAAGAACTAGCTCATCGGATACAAATTGCTAAACGATTACTAGATATAAAAGTAGAAAAAAATATTCCGCTTATAAGTTCAGCTAAAATATGGTTTTATTTATTTCAGTATGCGATGTTATTACTTCAGCTATTTTTCATTTACTTTGGGTATCAGAGTTTTATAGAACAACCTACTGGACCCTCTTTGTTATTGGCTTATTTGCTGCTTGTTGTAATTTTAATTTTTTTACTCCCAGAATTTAGTGTTGATGAAAGTGATGATGGAAGATCTGGAATATTTATTACAGTGTGCCTTTTCTATATTGTCGCAGTTGATACTGTAATATCGTATTATTTGTATAAAAATTTATCTATTGTTCTTATTGTTGGAATAGTTTCACTTTGTTTAAGTATTGGTGTAATATTTTTAAAAGCTATTATCTTCGGAGAAAGTGAAATTGGTAAGGTATCTACAATTTATATCGAAGAATATAGAAAACTACAGGGACCTAAGTTAAGTAAGAGACGCTTTATAGATAATTTTACAGTTATTCCATTTTTTAATAAGATTCAAAAATTATTTCACAAAGATAAGAGGGAGGGGAATGATGACCTATGAACACCGACTTTTTGACCTTAATCACATCCTTCTCGACTTTGAAGCAGTGGATATCCGAGGGGTAAATAAAGCAGGGATTGACAGTGAGTGATTTAATCCCTATGTGCTTGAGAATGCAAGTATAGCTAATCCCGAGCTGTCAGGCTCAAGATATTTTGAACTTATTAGAGTTGAAAGGAGAGACTCATGTGTCTTATTTGTGAGCGGATAGACCTAATTAAAGCGGGGAAAAATCCCTACTTTGTAAAAGAACTAGAAACAGGCTATGTTGTTATTGGGGATCACCAATACTTTAAGGGCTATACCTTATTTCTGGCAAAAGAACATATAACAGAACTCCACCATATGGAGACTTCTGAAAAACTGCGTTTTCTAGAGGAAATGAGTTTAGTCCAAGAAGCAGTCGCCAAAGCGTTTAAAGCTGAAAAGATGAACATCGAACTTCTAGGAAATGGAGATGCCCACGCTCACTGGCACCTCTTTCCAAGACGGTCAGGTGATATGAAGGGGCATGGGCTTAATGGCCGTGGTCCAGTCTGGTGGGTGCCCTGGGAAGAAATGGCGTCAGAAGATTGCCAAGTGAAATCCCATGAGTTGGAACAAATGATTAAAGCCTTATCCGATGAATTAGAGAAGCACATGGCCTAAGAGAGGAAGAAAAAATGAAAAAAAGATACATCGTTTTATCAGGTTTGCTAGCAGTAACCCTAGCAGCATGTTCTCAAGAAAAACCTAAAAATGAAGAAAACACTCAAAAAACGGAACAAACTAGTCAACCTGAAGGAACTGTAGGGAGCAAATCCCAAGCCTCTAGTCAGAAGAAGGCAGAAGTTGTCAATAAGGGAGACTACTATAGTATTCAAGGGAAGTACGATGAAATCGTCATAGCTAATAAGCACTATCCTTTGTCAAAAGACTATAATCCAGGAGAAAATCCAACAGCTAAAGCAGAGTTGCTGAAACTCATTGCAGCAATGCAAGCAGCGGGCTACCCAATCAGCGATCACTACAGTGGTTTTAGAAGTTATGAAACTCAAACCAAACTTTATCAAGACTATGTGAATCAAGATGGTAAGGAAGCTGCTGATCGCTACTCAGCTCGCCCAGGTTATAGTGAACACCAAACAGGTCTTGCTTTTGACCTTATTGGGACAGATGGTGATTTAGTTACTGAAGAAAAGGCAGCCCAGTGGCTCTTGGATCATGCGGCTGACTTTGGCTTTGTTGTTCGCTATCTCAAAGGCAAGGAAAAAGAGACTGGCTACATGGCGGAAGAATGGCATCTTCGCTACGTCGGAAAAGAGGCCAAAGAAATTGCTGCAAGTGGTCTCAGTTTAGAAGAGTACTATGGCTTTGAAGGCGGCGATTACGTCGATTAAAAACGAAAGTTTTCTCTTGCATTTTTAGATAAATAGTGTATAATGGAAAAGTATGTGTAAAGCATACTTGTGGGAGGTAAAAATCTCTAATTACCGCCAAAACCACAAAGGAGGATTTAAAAATGGCTAAAAAAGTCGAAAAACTTGTAAAATTGCAAATCCCTGCTGGTAAAGCTACACCAGCTCCACCAGTTGGACCTGCTCTTGGTCAAGCTGGTATCAACATCATGGGATTCACAAAAGAGTTCAACGCTCGTACAGCTGACCAAGCTGGTATGATCATTCCAGTTGTTATCTCAGTATACGAAGACAAATCATTTACTTTCGTTACAAAAACACCACCAGCTGCTGTTCTTTTGAAAAAAGCTGCAGGTGTTGAAAAAGGATCAGGTACACCTAACAAAACTAAAGTTGCTACAGTTACTCGTGCACAAGTACAAGAAATTGCAGAAACTAAGATGCCAGATTTGAACGCAGCAAACATTGAGTCTGCAATGCGTATGATCGAAGGTACTGCTCGTTCTATGGGATTCACTGTTGTTGACTAATCAATAACACCCCCAATATAACCCGCAAGACTTCATCATTTCGAGAAGTGACGTGGGAGATGAAAATCGATTGAACCACTTACAAGGAGAATAGAAAATGGCTAAAAAAAGCAAACAACTTCGTGCTGCTCTTGAAAAAATCGACAGCACAAAAGCATACAGTGTAGAAGAAGCTGTAGCACTTGCAAAAGAAACTAACTTTGCAAAATTTGACGCAACTGTAGAAGTTGCTTACAACTTGAACATCGACGTTAAAAAAGCTGACCAACAAATCCGTGGCGCAATGGTATTGCCAAACGGTACTGGTAAAACTTCACGCGTTCTTGTTTTCGCACGTGGTGCAAAAGCTGAAGAAGCAAAAGCTGCTGGTGCAGACTTTGTTGGTGAAGATGACCTTGTTGCGAAAATCAACGACGGTTGGTTGGACTTCGACGTAGTTATCGCTACACCTGACATGATGGCTCTTGTTGGACGTCTTGGACGTGTCCTTGGACCACGTAACTTGATGCCAAACCCTAAAACTGGTACTGTAACAATGGATGTTGCTAAAGCAGTTGAAGAGTCTAAAGGTGGTAAAATTACTTACCGTGCTGACCGTGCAGGTAACGTTCAAGCAATCATCGGTAAAGTATCATTTGAAGCTGAAAAATTGGTTGAAAACTTCAAAGCTTTCAACGAAACAATCCAAAAAGCAAAACCAGCTACAGCTAAAGGAACTTACGTAACAAACTTGACAATCACAACTACTCAAGGTGTTGGTATCAAGGTTGACGTAAACTCACTTTAATCAGTAGTTTATATCAGAGAACGAGTACGAATGTGCTCGTTTTTTTGATGATAAGTTCATTCCAGGGGAAATAACTCTATTAATAGCCTGATGGGGCAATAGAATAGTGCTTTTCCTCTTCTTCTTTCACAGAAAATGTGGTATAATAGAGAGTAAAAAACTTTGAAAGAAAGAAAAAGATGAATTTAAAAGATTATATCGCAACGATTGAAAATTATCCTAAGGAAGGTATTACCTTCCGTGATATCAGCCCTTTGATGGCAGATGGAAATGCTTATAGCTACGCTGTTCGTGAAATTGTTCAGTATGCAACCGATAAGAAGATCGACATGATCGTGGGCCCAGAGGCTCGCGGCTTTATCGTGGGCTGCCCAGTTGCTTTTGAGTTGGGAATTGGCTTTGCACCTGTTCGTAAACCAGGGAAATTGCCACGTGAAGTCATTTCTGCTGACTATGAGAAAGAGTACGGTATTGATACCTTGACCATGCATGCTGATGCGATTAAGCCAGGTCAACGTGTTCTCATCGTAGATGATCTTTTGGCAACAGGTGGAACTGTCAAAGCAACCATTGAGATGATTGAAAGACTTGGTGGAGTTGTAGCCGGTTGTGCCTTCTTGATTGAGTTGGATGAGCTTAAAGGCCGTGAAAAAATCGGAGATTACGATTACAAGGTACTTATGCATTATTAATGAAAAACAGTCCTTGGGGCTGTTTTCTCTTCATCTGCTATATAAACAAACTATAGCTAGTTAGAGAAAAACTATAATTGAAAACTATATCTTCTTGCAGTATAATAAAAGGACTAAGTGTTTGAGATTTGACTTCAAACACATTCAATTATTTCTAAAAGAGTACAGTTAGGAGAAGGTTATGCCGATTAGAATTGATAAAAAATTGCCAGCTGTGGAGATTTTAAGGACAGAAAATATCTTTGTTATGGACGACCAACGGGCTGCTCATCAGGATATTCGCCCCTTGAAGATTTTGATTTTAAATCTCATGCCTCAAAAGATGGTAACAGAAACGCAACTCTTACGGCATTTGGCCAATACCCCCTTGCAATTAGATATTGATTTCTTATATATGGAAACACATCGTTCCAAGACAACTCGTGCCGAACATATGGAAACCTTCTATAAAACCTTTCCAGAGGTCAAGGATGACTTTTTTGATGGAATGATTATCACAGGAGCACCAGTGGAGCATTTGCCTTTTGAAGAGGTGGACTACTGGGAGGAATTCAAGCAGGTCATCAAATGGTCTAAGACGCATGTTTTTTCAACCCTCCATATCTGTTGGGGAGCACAAGCAGGTCTTTATGTTCGCTATGGCGTTGAAAAGCACCAGATGGATCGGAAACTATCAGGCATTTATCCACAGGATACCTTAAAAGAAGGGCACCTTCTTTTTAGAGGTTTTGATGATCGCTATGTAGCTCCTCATTCTCGTCATACTGAGATTTTAAAAGAAGAAATCTTAAACAAGACCAATCTGGAGATTCTGTCAGAAGGTCCTGAGGTTGGGGTTTCTATCCTAGCTAGTCGAGATTTGCGTGAAATTTATAGTTTTGGTCATTTGGAGTACGATCGTGACACTTTGGCAAGAGAGTATTTTCGTGATTATGAGGCGGGACTCAACCCTCATATCCCAGAGAACTACTTTAAAAATGATGATGTAAATGAGACGCCTTGTCTCTGTTGGTCTTCATCAGCTGCCCTCTTTTTCAGCAATTGGGTAAACTATGCAGTTTATCAAGAAACCCCTTTTGACTGGAGAAAGGTAGAGGATGATGTGGCTGCATTTGGATATCTATAAGAGGAATTATGACATATTTTGACGCTTTTAAATCAGGGAACTTGGTTTTACCAAGTGCCCTGCTCTTGCATTTTAAGGAACTCTTTCCTTCCAGCGAAGATTTTCTCGTCTGGCAATTTTTCTATTTACAAAATACCACAGCCCTAGGAGATGTTTCACCTAGTCAGATTGCTGAAATCATTGGGAAAGAGGTTGCAGATGTCAACCAATCTATTTCAAATTTGACTGAAAATGGTTTGCTACAATATCGAACCATTGAACTAAATGGGGAAATTGAGCTGATTTTTGATGCTAGTTTGGCTTTTGAACGCTTGGATAGCTTACTAGACAGCCAAACTCCAGCTACAACTGCCCCAAACCCGCAGAATCAGTTGAAGGATCTGGTTGAAACTTTTCAGCAGGAGTTGGGACGCTTATTAACACCATTTGAAATCGAAGATCTTTCCAAGACTGTCAAAGAAGACGGAGTTAAGGCGGATTTGATTAAGGAAGCTCTCCGAGAGGCCGTTCTCAATGGCAAGCCAAACTGGAAATATATTCAGGCAATCCTACGAAACTGGCGCCATGAAGGCATTCAATCTGTTGCCCAAGTAGAGGCCAAACGAGCAGAGCGAGAAGCGAATAATCCCAAACAAGTTCAGGCTTCGGCTGATTTCCTCGATGCCATGAATTTGTGGCAAGATTAGTCGCTTGAAAAATCTTGAAAATTAGAGTAAGGTTTGCAAGCTCCTTATAAATATGATAGAATAATAGTGAATAAAATGAAAAAAGAGGTATGTGAAATGTCACGTAAACCATTTATCGCTGGTAACTGGAAAATGAACAAAAATCCAGAAGAAGCAAAAGCATTCGTTGAAGCCGTTGCATCAAAACTTCCTTCATCAGACCTTGTTGAAGCAGGTATCGCAGCTCCAGCTCTTGATTTGACAGCTGTTCTTGCTGCTGCTAAAGGTTCAAACCTTAAAGTTGCTGCTCAAAACTGCTACTTTGAAAATGCAGGTGCTTTCACTGGTGAAACAAGCCCACAAGTTTTGAAAGAAATCGGTACTGACTACGTTGTTATCGGGCACTCAGAACGTCGTGACTACTTCCATGAAACTGACGAAGATATCAACAAAAAAGCAAAAGCAATCTTTGCAAACGGTATGCTTCCAATCATCTGTTGTGGTGAGTCACTTGAAACTTACGAAGCTGGTAAAGCTGCTGAGTTTGTAGGTGCTCAAGTATCTGCTGCATTGGCTGGATTGACAGCTGAACAAGTTGCTGCATCAGTTATCGCTTATGAGCCAATCTGGGCTATCGGTACTGGTAAATCAGCTTCACAAGACGATGCACAAAAAATGTGTAAAGTTGTTCGTGACGTTGTAGCAGCCGACTTTGGTCAAGAAGTTGCGGACAAAGTTCGTGTTCAATACGGTGGTTCTGTTAAACCTGAAAACGTTGCTTCATACATGGCTTGCCCAGACGTTGACGGTGCCCTTGTTGGTGGTGCGTCACTTGAAGCTGAAAGCTTCTTGGCATTGCTTGATTTTGTAAAATAATCTAGCTCATTCCAGACAGTCTGCTAAGACTGTCTTTTTTTTAAAGACTGTATATTTTTCTTAAATTATCAGTCAATTACAACTTTTTTAATATGGGTTAATTTTCTTGCTTTTGTCTACTAGGAGTAGTATACTGAGATAGTAATCAATAAATATGGTTGCAAAAATAATATTATGAGGTGATCAATATGGTTGAATTGAAAAAAGAAGCAGTAAAAGACGTAACAACATTATCTAAAACAGCGCCAGTAGCATTGGCAAAAACAAAGGAAGTATTGAACCAAGCAGTAGCGGACTTGTATGTGGCTCACATTGCCCTTCACCAAGTTCACTGGTATATGCGTGGTCGTGGTTTCCTCGTATGGCATCCAAAAATGGATGAATACATGGATAGCCTTGATGGTTATCTTGACGAAATCAGTGAACGTTTGATCACCCTTGGTGGAAAACCTTATTCAACTTTGACAGAATTCCTTCAACACAGTGAAATCGAAGAAGAAGAAGGAGAATTCCGTAACGTTGAAGAAAGCTTGGAACGTGTTCTAGCGATTTACCGCTACCTCATCGCTCTTTTCCAAAAAGCTTTGGATGTGACAGATGAAGAAGGCGATGATGTTACAAACGATATCTTTGTCGGTGCTAAGGCTGAACTTGAGAAAACAGTTTGGATGCTTGCAGCAGAACTTGGACAAGCTCCTGGTTTGTAAAATATAGTTGCTACCCCTTTTATCATGAGGCGCTTGATAAGTGCCCATGACCAGTCATCTTTTAAAAGTCATGTAACTGTAAACAGTTGCATGATTTTTTATTTACTGGACTTAGGACACATTGTCAAAAGTAGGATTTTACGGTATAATAGTTGCTGTTCAATAACATATGAATTTTAAAGAATAATTGTTAGTTTTAGGAGGACTTATGAACAACTTACCAAATTGCCCAAAATGTAATTCAGAATATGTCTACGAAGACGGAAGTCTCTTGGTCTGCCCAGAGTGTGCCTATGAGTGGAATCCTGCAGAAGTTGAAGAAGTAGAAGAAGGTGTTGTTGCTATCGATGCCAATGGAAATAAATTGGCTGACGGCGATACTGTAACCTTAATCAAGGACTTGAAAGTAAAAGGTGCGCCAAAGGATTTGAAACAAGGAACTCGCGTTAAAAATATCCGTATCGTAGAAGGTGACCACAACATCGACTGTAAGATTGATGGTTTTGGAGCTATGAAACTTAAGTCAGAGTTTGTTAAGAAAATCTAGCCATGAAACTGAATTATAAATTTATCTTTTATAGTCGTGTGCTCTTGTTCTTAGCGGCATTTACAGGAGTTTATTTGGAGATTACCAAGCACGGTGGCTTTGGTATGCTCCTTTACTACACAGTGTTGTCCAATCTTTTGGTAACGATTTTCACGGGCTATCTGCTCCGTGTGATGAGCCGTTCAGGTGAAAATTGGCAAAGTCCGACCTTGCTTCGTCTCAAGGGTGGTGTTACCATGAGTATCATGATTACCTGTGTGATTTACCATTTTATGCTTGCTCCGATTGCGACAGACTTTTACCGTGTGGAAAATTTCCTTTGCCACTATATCGTTCCACTCTGGTTTTTAGCCGACACCCTTTTCTTTGATAAACGGGGTCAATACAAGATCTGGGATCCAGTCTTGTGGACTATCTTGCCCTTGGTTTATATGATTTTTGCCTTGTTTAATGGCTTGGTCTTAAAACTCAATATTCCGAATTCCAAGGACAATCCCTTCCCTTATTTCTTTTTAAATGTGAACAAGGGTTGGGACGTGGTTATCAAATGGTGTTTGATCATTTTTGCGGCGTATATGGTTGCAGGCTTCATCTTCTATCTGATCAAGCAAATCAAGCGAAAATAGTCTTCCTATTAGGAAAGTTAGGACGGAGTCTCTAGTTCAATCGGGCTCCTTCTTTTCTTGCCATCTTCCTTTTAAAAGGATCAACAGTGAGAAATATACAGAAAGAAAATTCATGAAACAATATTTAGAACGGGCTAGTATTTTGGCCCTCTCCCTCGTTTTGATTACCTCCTTTTCCATCTCAAGTGCTCTGCCAGCCATGTTTGACTACTATCAAGGCTATCCCAAAGAACAAATCGAGCTCCTGGTCAGTCTTCCTTCTTTTGGAATTATGATTATGCTGGTTTTAAATGGGTTTTTGGAGCGGTTATTTCCTGAGCGACTTCAGATTAGTCTAGGACTTCTCATCCTTTCTATCGGTGGAACTGCCCCTTTCTGGTATCAGGAGTACAACTTTGTCTTTGCGATGCGGATTTTATTTGGCTTGGGTGTTGGAATGATTAATGCCAAGGCCATTTCCATCATTAGCGAACGCTATCATGGAAAGACACGGATCCAGATGTTGGGTCTTCGCGGATCAGCAGAAGTTGTCGGGGCATCGATTTTGACTCTAGTGGTAGGTCAACTCTTATCCTTGGGATGGACAGTGACCTTCTTGGCCTACAGTGCAGGATTTTTAGTATTGATCCTTTATCTGCTCTTTGTCCCTTATGGGAAAGAAAAGAAAGAAACAAAGAAAAAAGAGGCCGAAACAACTCGTTTGACAGGACAGATGAAAGGCTTGATTTTTCTATTAGCTGTCGAAGCAGCAGTTGTTGTCTGCACCAACACAGCTATCACCATTCGTATTCCTAGTCTGATGGTGGAAAGAGGTCTAGGGGATGCCCAGTTATCGAGCTTGGTTTTAAGTATCATGCAGTTGATTGGTATCTTGGCAGGTGTGAGTTTTTCTTTCTTTATCTCTCTGTTTAAAGAAAGGTTGCTCCTTTGGTCAGGTATCACCTTTGGATTGGGGCAGATTGTGATTGCCTTGTCTCCGTCATTGGGTGTGATGGTAGTTGGAAGTGTTGTGGCAGGTTTTTCCTACAGTGTGGCCTTGACCACTGTCTTTCAGCTTCTTTCTGAAAGAATCCCAGCCAAGCTCCTTAATCAGGCAACATCTTTTGCAGTGCTAGGATGTAGCTTTGGAGCCTTTACGACACCTTTCATTCTTGGGGCGATTGGCTTGGTGACTCAAAACGGTATGTTAGTCTTTACCATTCTAGGATGCTGGTTGATTGTTACTTCTATCTTTGTTATGTACGCACTTCAAAAGAGAGCTTAGGATTGGTTTCCTAAGTTTTTCTTTTTGGGAATTTTGTACCCAGACAATTATTGATTTTTAAACTTGTTTACACTTTTATTTCCTGATAAAATAGAAGTTATGACAAGATATAAAGCAACTATTTCTTATGATGGTTTTGCCTTTGCCGGTTTTCAGCGCCAGCCTCATGCGCGGAGCGTTCAAGAGGAAATTGAGAAAATCTTAACGAGACTTAATAAGGGGCAAGCCATCGCTGTTCATGGTGCTGGTAGGACGGATAGTGGGGTCCATGCTCTGGGACAGGTCATTCATTTTGATCTGCCCTATCAGATGGATGAGGAAAAACTCCGTTTTGCTCTGGATACCCAGTCTCCAGAAGATATTGATGTGATTTCAATTGAGATTGTGGCCGATGATTTTCATTGCCGTTATGCCAAACACAGCAAGACCTATGAGTTTATCGTGGATAGAGGACGTCCCAAAAATCCTATGCGTCGTCACTACGCTACTCACTTTCCCTATCCGCTTGATGTAGAGCGGATGCAGATGGCAATCAAAAAGCTAGAGGGAACTCATGATTTCACCGGTTTTACAGCATCTGGAACCAGTGTAGAGGACAAGGTTCGTACCATCACAGAAGCAAGTCTAACAGTTGATGAGACAGGCCAATTTTTGACCTTTACCTTTTCGGGAAATGGTTTCTTGTATAAGCAGATTCGCAATATGGTGGGGACACTGCTCAAAATAGGAAATAATCGAATGCCAGTTGAGCAGATTGACTTGATTTTGGAGAAGAAGGACAGGCAGCTAGCAGGTCCAACGGCGGCACCAAATGGCTTGTATTTAAAGGAGATTCGTTATGAAGAATAATCGTATTTTAGCCCTTTCTGGGAATGATATTTTTAGTGGTGGTGGTTTATCAGCTGATTTGGCCACCTATACCTTAAACGGCTTGCATGGCTTTGTAGCTGTCACTTGTTTGACGGCCTTGACCGAAAAGGGCTTTGAAGTCTTCCCAATTGACGATGCCATTTTTCAACATGAATTGGATAGCTTGCGTGATGTCGAGTTTGCAGGGATTAAGATTGGTCTTCTCCCTACTGTCAGTGTGGCTGAGAAGGCCTTGGACTTTATCAAGCAACGTCCAGGAGTGCCTGTGGTATTGGACCCCGTTTTGGTCTGCAAGGAAACGCACGATGTAGCTGTTAGTGAACTCTGTCAAGAGTTGATTCGTTTTTTCCCTCATGTCAGTGTGATTACGCCAAATCTTCCTGAAGCAGAATTATTGGCTGGTCAGGAAATTAAAACATTGGAAGACATGAAAGCTGCAGCGCAGAAATTGCATGATTTAGGAGCGCCAGCAGTCATTATCAAGGGAGGCAATCGCCTCAGTCAGGACAAGGCAGTGGATGTCTTTTATGATGGACAAACTTTCACTGTTCTAGAAAACCCAGTCATTCAAGGCCAAAATGCTGGTGCAGGATGTACCTTTGCCTCAAGCATCGCCAGTCACTTGGTTAAAGGGGATGAACTTTTACCAGCAGTAGAGAGCTCGAAAGCTTTCGTTTACCGTGCCATCGCACAAGCAGATCAATATGGAGTAAGACAATATGAAGCAAACCAAAACAACTAAAATCGCCCTTGTATCCCTCTTAACCGCCCTTTCAGTAGTCCTAGGTTATTACTTGAAAATTGGAACGCCAACAGGAATATTGACTCTCTTGGATGCAGGTATTTTCTTTACTGCCTTTTACTTTGGCAGTAAAGAAGGAGCTGTCGTTGGAGGACTAGCAGGATTCCTAATTGACCTTCTATCAGGCTATCCACAGTGGATGTTCTTTAGCTTGATAAATCATGGCTTGCAAGGTTATTTTGCAGGTTTTAAAGGGAAATGGCAATGGCTGGGCTTAGTCTTAGCTACTATCGTCATGGTAAGTGGCTACGCCCTAGGTTCTACCCTAATGAATGGCTGGTCAGCAGCCCTACCAGAAATCCTACCAAACTTCCTGCAAAATATCGTGGGAATGGTTGTGGGGTTTATAGCCTTTCAGAGTGTTAAGAAGATTAAGTAGAGAGGTTGAGTCAAAAGTCTTTAAAATCAAAAAACGCATAGTATCAGGTGTTGAATAAACTTGATACTATGCGTTTTATTATTTTGACTCTCAGTCTTCCTGTAGATAATAGGAAATTACAACAGAAGAATTACTATCAAAATAGGAATCTTTATCAAAATATTTGCAATTTTCTATTGTAATACTATGTATTTTGTAATTCTTAATAAAATGAGGTAATTTTTCATATTTTTCTTCAAGTAATGTTACATTATGAAATCCAATATTCTCAAAAAGCTCTTTTACTTCGAAAGGTTCTTTTGCAAGTAAAATCTCATAATCATCAGGTGGAAGAATATACTGATTCTTTAAAATATCATTAAGCCGCTCCGAAATTCGTAAACTAACATTTTTAGGCATACTTGAGTCAGTGTTTTCACTTGAGATTCTAACTTTTCCTGTTAAAATTCCATAATCATTATAATCTAAAGTAAAACACCAAGTTGAAATTCGACTATTTGAATATACCTCCAAATTAATTAAAGCTTGGCTAATTTCTACTTTTTTTATTCGAATAATTTTATCGGTTTCTTCGTGAATTATTCTATTGAACTCTTCTTGATTTAAGAATTCTGGAAATTGAATGGATAAAGATTGTCTAAGCTCCTCATCTTGTTTCTTTTCAAGACGCTCTTGACTATTCCATGAGTGTACTTCAAGAATAATATTTACAACTTTACCTGGAATACTTATAACATTAGAAATTCCTGTCATAGTATTATTGACTATATTCACAGCTCCATCTACAGTATTGCCAGTTATTTTTGAAGTTTCATCGACAACTATTTTTACGGCTTTTGAAGTCTCATTAGCAATATCATTAACAACCTTCGAGGATTCATTAACGATACCATTTACAACCTTAGAAGTTTCGTTAGTAACGTTGTCAACTAATTTAAAGAAATCATTTAACATAAAATAATACCATTAATCAAAATAAAGCAAGTCTTTGCTGGTGCTGGTGAAGAGGTCAAAGCCATCCTTAGTGACGACACCGCAGTCTTCGATACGGACACCGACTTTTCCAGGGATATAGATACCTGGTTCAACAGAGAAGCACATGCCTTCTTCGATGGTCATGTCGTTTCCTTCCATGATAGATGGGAACTCGTGGACATCCATACCGATACCGTGACCGAGACGGTGGTTGAAGTACTCTCCATAACCAGCTTTCTCGATAACTTCACGGGCAGCTCGATCCACTTCATGAGCTGTTACTCCTGGCTTGATAAAGTCAAGAGCAGCTTGTTGAGCTTCAAGGGTCAAGTTGTAGATATCTTTTTTGAACTGGTCTGGTTTGCCGACAGCTACTGTGCGAGTCATGTCTGAGGCATATCCATTAACCATAACACCGAGGTCAAAGAGGAGAAGGGCGTCCTTTTCGACTTTGTTTGCTCCAGGGATACCGTGCGGATTTGCAGCATTATCGCCAGTCAAGACCATGGTATCAAAGCTCATTTCATAGCCTTCACGCTTCATGGCAAAGTCGATTTGTGCAATGATATCTGTCTCAGTCTTATCAAGAGAAATGTTGTCAAAACCAACCTTAACAGCCTTATCAGCATAGATACCTGCAACCATCATTTTTTGCACTTCATCAGCTGATTTGATGAGGCGCATGCGTTGGATGCGAGGAGTGAGGTTTTCAAACTCAGCAGTTTCAAAAACTGATTTCAAACCATGGTATTTGGTCAAGATGAGATTGTCAAACTCAACAGCGACACGTTTGAAGTCAAGTTGAGGCAAAGCGTTTTTGATTTTTTGCCATGGATTTTCAGAATCCACATAGCCTACAACTGGGAAAGAAACAGTGCTGCTTGCACGTTCCACTTCGAGAGCTGGGACAAAGAGGAGAGGTTCCTGATCCGCTAGGACAAAGAGGAACATTTGGCGTTCATGGGGATCACTGTAAAAGCCAGTGAGGTAATTAATAGTGACGGGGTCAGATACGACAGCGACGTCTAGTTTTTCTGATTCAAGATATGTTACGATTTGTTGTAATTTAGACATATGCTACCTTCTTTCTACCCCTCTATTTTGGCAAAAAATGAGAGAAAATGCAAGGGAGAAGGGTAAAAGAACAGGTAAAAAGAACTCCGACAAGATAGGGGAGTTCTTTGATATGGTTTTCTTTGGTTTAAGAAAAGTCAGCTTTGCTTTTCACATCACTGTATTCTTCAGCGATTTCTTGACTGAGGATGTCCTCATAGGCAGGGAGTTGGATATCCTGACCGTATTTCTTCTTGAGGGCAGTAGTGACCAGGCGATAAGCTAGATTGGCATTACGAGAGAGGATAGGTCCGTGAAAGTAGGAACCAAAGACATTCTTATAATGAACCCCTTCGCCGATTTTTTCCTCGTTGTTTCCATTTCCATAGACCACCTGTCCCAGCGGTTTTTGGTCATCTGAGAGGAAGGTACGTCCCTGGTGATTTTCAAAGCCATAGTAGGTTTCATCAAAATCTTCATTATGAATCTTGATGTCACCGATAAAGCGATTATTGGTCTGGTTGAGGGTGTAGTGGCCCATGACCCCTAGCCCTTCTATGCGTTTCCCTGAAGCCTCAACATAATATTGCCCCAATAGTTGGAAACCACCGCAGATGGCTAGAACTACTCCGTCGTTTTGGATGTAGTTGTCAATGCTCTCTTTTTTAGCAGGAAGGTCGTCTGCGATGATGCTTTGTTCAAAGTCTTGACCGCCACCGAAAAAGGCAATATCATAGTGATTTTCATCAAAGTCATCATGGAGAGAAACGATGTCAACCGTCACATGTGCCCCCAATTTTTCAGCCACATACTTGAGCATGAGGATGTTTCCATTGTCCCCGTAGGTATTCATGAGGTTTCCATAGAGGTGGGCAATGTTGAGCTGATAAGGGTAGTTGCCAGCTTTTGAGGAAAGTGAAGTATAAACCATTAGTTCATCTCCTTTCTAACAATCTGACGACTAGCCAGCAGTTCGCGGAATTCCAGCATAGCAGTATAGGTAGCCAGGATATAGGCATGTTTGCAGTCTTGGTTCTCAATGGTCTTGAGAACCTGTTCTAGATTGCTTGTCTCAGTGATTTTCTCAGCTGGATAGCCTGTCACCCGTAGACGACGTGCGATTTCAGAATGACGAACACCACCAGCGTTGATTTCAGGAATGTCCATGTCAGTGATTTGTTCAAAGTCTGCATCCCAGATCCAGCTAGTATCAATTCCATCAGCATAGTTGGCATTAAGGAGAACAGATAAACTAAATGGATAAGGCGCTAGTTTGATCATCTCTATAGCTTGGGTAGCACCGACTGGATTCTTAATCAAGACGAGAGTACATTCTTTATCACCGATATGGAAGGTTTCCTGGCGTCCAAAGACAGCACGGCTCTTATCAAATCCTTGCTTGATCCGTTGCGAATCTGCACCGAGGAAACGGGCGATGGCAACCGCAGCAAGGGCATTGTAGATGTTGTAAAGTCCACCAATTTGGATTCCGTATTCTTGTCCGTCAATGACAAAACGAGAGCGATTGTTGGTCAACTCAACCAAGTCTGTCAGACGGTAGTCCAAGTCAGGTCGTTTGCAACCACAATTTTCACAGATATAGGCACCCAAGTTGGCATAGGTATTGTGCTCATATTTGAGGATGCCTTGACAGTCAGGGCAGAGAATCCCTTCGGTATTGTAGTGAGCTAGTTTGGCTGGTCCTTTTTCCAAGTCAAAACCAAAATACTGTACAGGATTTGGAATAGATGGCTTGTAGAAAAGCGGACTATCGCCATTGAGGAGGACAGTAGCCGTAGGCACCTTACGGATGGCATCCAAAATCATGTTATAAGTCGTGTAAATCTCACCGTAGCGGTCCATCTGGTCACGGAAAATATTAGTGATGACAAAAAGGCTAGGATGGATATAATCACAGATACGAGATAGACTGGCCTCATCGATTTCTAGGACGGCAATGTTTTTCCCAGTTTTAGAGGATTTGGCCGTCAAGAAGGTTGTCGTAATCCCTGTGATCATATTGGCACCGCTTGGATTGGTCAGAACCTGACCATAGACCTCTTTTAAGATGCCGACAGTCAGGGCAGTTGTCAGGGTTTTCCCGTTGGTTCCAGTGACCACGACAATCTCATAGTTCTTAGCTAGATTTTGTAAAATATCTTTATCAAATTGAAGGGCAAGTTTTCCTGGGAGCGTACTTCCACGACCAAGACGGTTCAAGATGAAGTGAGAAGAACGCCCAGCAAGAAGGCCCAAAGTAGTTTTTAATTTCATGTTTCTATTATATCATAAAAGAAAGAAAAGACAGATTTGAGATTTCACAGAAACAAAAACAGCCCGATGAGGGCTGTTGGATTTAGTCTAGTTTAAATGCAACGATGGCAGGTTTTGATTTAAAATCACCAACAGGTTTAATTTCGAGTTCGAAGTCACCATTTCCAATAACTCCAAAATGTTGAACAGCACCTTCTAAAGATCTCCCACTTGATAGAGTTTCTGCAGTGTTCGTGTTAGCGTAGGAGTCCATTTTTTTACTTCCAACATAAAGATTCATATCCCATCCTACAGCTAAATCTTTCTCTGAAAGATTAGTTACGTTGTATGTTACTTTCAATACTTTGTCAGGGTTAGTTTTATCAAATTGATTACGTTCATCAGTCCATTCTACATTTGTAATCGTATACTCAGCCACATTGTCAAACGTTATTTTATCCCCGATAGCAAGTTTTCCTTTCTTTTCGGTCTCTTTTTTGCTTGAGGATGTTTCTACTTTGTCATTCTTTGAAGTAGTTTCCTCTTTTTTGCTTGCACCACTACAAGCAACTAGAGCGAGGACTGACAAGCAAGAGAGTCCGAGTGCAAATATTCTATTTGTTTTATTCATTCATAAAACCTCCTTTATAATATAACGATATAATAACATAAATAAAAAGAAAATAAAAGCATTTTCAAAAAGAAAATACTTTTATTTTTCTAGTTAAATCGCAAACAAGTCATTCAAGTTCTCAGCCAAGGTTGGGTGAGTGAAGATTTGTTTTGTGAAGTAAGTGTAAGGAATCTTGTTGTCCATTGCAACAGTGATGATGTTGATGATTTCTTGTGAACCTTCTGAGAAGATAGTTGCACCGAGAATTTCTTTTGTTTCAGTATTGACAATAGCTTTGAAGGCTCCACGAAGATCTCCATTGACGTGACCACGAGGCATCGCAGCAACAGGGATTTCCTTAACAGCGTATGGAAGTTTCAAATCAGCTGCTTGGCTTTCAGTCAAACCAACTTGTGAAAGTGCAGGTGTGATGAACATAGTGTTTGGTACATTGAGGCGGTCTTCAAGCGTGTAGCTGCCATCTCCAACAAGGTAGCTGTAGACAACACGGAAGTCATCAAGTGAAATGTAGGTAAATTGAGGTCCACCGTTGACATCCCCAACTGCAAAGACACCAGGAACGTTTGTTTGACAATGTTTGTCTACTTTGATAGCACCACGCTCTGTTAGTTCAATATCTGTGTTTTCAAGTTGAAGTGGTTCTACGTTTGGCTTACGTCCAGTTGCGTAGAGAAGGGCGTCGAAACGGTAGGTTTCGTTTTCAGTTACGACAAGAACTTGGTCACCGTCGTTTTTGATCTCAGTAGTACGGATGTTTTGAAGCAATTCAATGCCGTCTTCTTCCATATATTGTTTAGCAAGAGCTGCGATGGAAGGTTCTGTTCGAGGTAGGAAAGTATCCAAGGCATCTAGGACTGTAACTTTGCTGCCAAGTTTGTTGTAAAGGCCTGCAAATTCAAGACCGATGTTTCCGCCACCAAGGACACCAAGTTTTTCAGGCAATTTGTCCAAGTTTTGGATACCTGTTGAGTCAAAGACATTCTTGCTTGTAGCAAGTCCAGGGATTGGCAAGACGTTTGAAACAGCACCAGTGTTGATAACGATAGTTTCAGCAGTCAGTTCTTGTTTTTCATCACCAGCCTGGATTTCGATGACTTTGTTTGAAAGGAAGTGAGCTTCCGCATCAAAGATATCTACACCTGTTCCCGCAACAGTAGCATAGTTTTTACCGTTAAGGCGTCCAGTGATAGTATTTTTGGTAGCAATGACTTCTTCAAAAGACAAGTCTTTCTCAGCAGCAACTAGCAAGGTTTTAGTTGGGATACATCCGATGTTGATACAAGTTCCACCGTACATAGCTTTGCTACGTTCAACCAGGGCAACTTTTTTGCCAGCTGAAGCCAATTTACCAGCTAGTGTTTTCCCAGCTTTACCAAATCCAATAACGATTAAATCATATGTTAACATTTATAGTCCTCCTATTCGAATTTCATTCTAGCACAAGAAAAAAACTTTTGCACAATTCTGCTACGAAAAAGACAGAAAAAGATAAAAACGCTTTCCAGACAAAATACTAGTAATTTTTTGACAAGCTTGATAGACTAAAATCCTATCTATTTTTATATAAAATAGAATAAATGTTCGAAAATAGGAGGTTTTATGAAATCGAATCGTTATATTATTGCCTTTGCTGGGGTCATTTTACACTTAATGCTGGGTTCGACTTATGCTTGGAGTGTTTATCGCAACCCTATTATTGAAAAAACGGGATGGGATCAGGCTTCTGTTGCCTTTGCCTTCAGTCTAGCAATCTTTTGTTTGGGATTATCAGCTGCATTTATGGGGCGTTTGGTAGAAAAATTTGGTCCGAGAGTCATGGGGAGTCTATCTGCTTTTCTATACGCAGGTGGAAATATCTTAACTGGATTTGCAATAGACCGTCAGGAGCTGTGGTTGTTGTATCTCGCTTATGGTATTTTAGGTGGGCTTGGTTTGGGAGCAGGCTATATTACCCCTGTGTCAACGATTATAAAATGGTTTCCTGATAAACGTGGTCTCGCAACAGGTTTAGCGATTATGGGATTTGGTTTTGCTTTTGCTTCTTTATTGACTAGTCCCATAGCGCAACATCTCATCGCAGGGGTAGGGCTTGTAGAAACTTTTTATATTTTAGGTGCAAGTTACTTTATTATCATGCTCCTAGCTTCACAATTCATTAAGCGTCCAAATGAGCAAGAGCTTGCAATTTTATCTGTTTCAGGGAAAGAAAAAACAGCCTCTTTGACCCAAGGAATGGCTGCGAATCAGGCCCTGAAAAGCAATCGGTTTTATATACTTTGGATTATTTTCTTTATCAACATAGCTTGTGGTTTAGGCTTAATTTCAGCGGCATCGCCAATGGCACAGGAGATGGCTGGCTTGTCTACAAGTCATGCAGCAGTAATGGTGGGCGTTTTAGGGATTTTCAATGGGTTTGGTCGTTTGCTCTGGGCGAGTTTATCTGACTATATCGGTCGCCCTCTAACCTTTAGTATATTACTGCTTGTCAATCTTTTCTTTTCTCTCTCACTTTGGCTCTTTACAGATTCCATTTTATTTGTAGTCGCTATGTCTATTTTGATGACTTGCTATGGAGCTGGTTTTTCATTGATTCCGGCTTATCTCAGTGATATTTTTGGAACCAAGGAATTGGCAGCTCTTCATGGATATATTTTAACAGCTTGGGCAATGGCTGGTTTAGCAGGGCCTATTTTATTAGCAGAGACTTATAAAATAGCTCATTCTTACACACAAACCTTGTTCGTTTTTCTCATTTTATATAGTATAGCCTTGGCTTTGTCTTATTATCTAGGTCGTTCAATCAAAAAGGAAATCCAAAAATCGTTTACATGATTTTCCTAAAGAATTCTACTATCTTTTGCTTCTCTCTTGTGTTATACTAGATAGGTTGCAAAGAAACTCGTACTTTTCTTTCGTGGAAAAGAAGCAACACGGTATCTCTTTTTTGTAGAAGATACGTCATGAAAAGAAAAGTATAAACTAAAGCCCTATAGGGTGGCTTCGCACCACCTTTAGAAAGAAGAATAACGTGAAATTTAATGAATTTAACTTGTCTGCTGAATTGCTAGCAGAGATTGAAAAAGCTGGATTTGTAGAAGCCAGTCCTATCCAAGAACAGACCATTCCATTGGCTCTCGAAGGAAAAGACGTTATCGGTCAAGCTCAGACTGGTACAGGGAAAACCGCAGCCTTTGGCTTGCCAACCCTTGAAAAAATCCGTACAGAAGAAGCGACCATCCAAGCCTTGGTTATCGCTCCAACTCGTGAACTCGCTGTCCAAAGCCAAGAAGAACTCTTCCGCTTTGGCCGTAGCAAAGGAGTGAAAGTTCGCTCAGTTTACGGTGGTTCCAGCATTGAAAAACAAATCAAAGCTCTTAAATCTGGTGCTCACATCGTGGTAGGAACACCAGGCCGTCTCTTGGACTTGATTAAACGCAAGGCCTTGAAATTACAAGACATTGAAACCCTCATCCTTGATGAAGCGGATGAAATGCTCAACATGGGCTTCCTTGAAGACATCGAAGCCATCATTTCCCGTGTCCCTGAAAATCGTCAAACTTTGCTCTTTTCAGCAACCATGCCAGATGCTATCAAACGTATTGGTGTTCAGTTTATGAAAGACCCTGAGCATGTCAAGATTGCTGCCAAGGAATTGACAACAGAGCTAGTGGATCAGTACTATATCCGTGTCAAGGAACAAGAGAAATTTGATACCATGACACGTCTTATGGATGTGGAACAACCAGAACTTGCTATTGTATTTGGTCGTACCAAACGCCGTGTAGATGAATTGACTCGTGGACTTAAAATTCGTGGCTTCCGTGCAGAAGGAATTCATGGTGATTTGGACCAAAATAAACGTCTTCGTGTCCTTCGTGATTTTAAAAATGAGAATCTTGATGTTCTAGTTGCGACTGACGTGGCAGCACGTGGTTTGGATATTTCAGGTGTGACCCATGTCTATAACTACGATATTCCACAAGATCCTGAAAGTTATGTTCACCGTATCGGTCGTACAGGTCGTGCTGGTAAGTCAGGTCAATCTATTACTTTCGTAGCACCAAATGAAATGGGCTACCTTCAAATCATCGAAAACTTGACTAAGAAACGCATGAAAGGCTTGAAACCAGCAACAGCAGAAGAAGCCTTCCAAGCTAAGAAACAAGTAGCGCTCAAGAAAATCGAGCGCGATTTTGCGGATGAAACTATTCGTGGGAACTTTGAGAAATTTGCTAAAGATGCTCGTAAGTTAGCTGCAGAATTTAGTCCAGAAGAATTGGCTATGTATATCTTGAGCCTGACAGTCCAAGATCCAGACAGCCTTCCTGAAGTGGAGATTGCGCGTGAAAAACCACTGCCATTTAAACCATCAGGTAATGGCTTTGGTGGTAAAGGCAAGGGAGGTCGAGGAGGCCGTGATCGCCGCGGCAATGGTTGCCGTGATGATTTCAAAAAAGGCAGTCGTGGAAATGATCGTTTTGATAAAGACAGACGTTACCGTAATAAAGACAATAAAAAACCTCGCAACACTTCAAGCGAAAAGAAAACAGGCTTTGTTATTCGTAACAAAGGAGACAAATAGAAAAAAGCGATTCACACTGTGAATCGCTTTTATATATAAGGAGACCGATAGTAAAAGAAGATGGTGATAGTAAAGGATAGGTGAAACGGAAAGGGATTTATCATGTCATCTTCTTATAATGTTATGATATCAAAAACAAAATAGGATGTCAATAAAAAAATCGCTTTTTTCTAAAATATTTTTGCTGTTCAAAATTGCAATTAAATAAGCAATTTTCAGATAATTATTGAAATAAAGACTTTTCTATGTTATAATGGAAGCGATTATATGCGAGGTAAAAAATGGCACATTTATTAGAAAAAACAAGAAAAATCACGTCTATTCTAAAGCGTTCTGAGGAGCAACTCCAAGATGAACTTCCTTATAATGCGATCACACGCCAGTTAGCTGATATTATTGACTGTAACGCTTGTATTGTGAATAACAAGGGACGTCTCTTGGGCTACTTTATGCGTTATAAGACAAATAATGACCGTGTAGAACAATTCTTCCAAACTAAAACCTTCCCTGACGTCTATGTACAAGGGGCAAACATGATTTACGACACGGAAGCCAATCTTCCTGTTGAACATGATTTGACTATTTTCCCTGTAGAGAGCCGTGCGGACTTTCCAGATGGTTTGACGACCATCGCTCCGATTCATGTATCAGGGATTCGCCTAGGTTCGTTGATCATTTGGCGCAATGACAAGAAATTTGAAGATGAAGATTTGATTCTTGTCGAGATTGCGAGCACGGTGGTAGGGATTCAACTCTTGAACTTCCAACGTGAAGAAGATGAGAAAAATATTCGCCGTCGTACAGCTGTTACTATGGCGGTCAACACCCTTTCCTATTCAGAACTTCGTGCCGTATCAGCTATTTTAGCTGAATTGGATGGAAATGAAGGGCAGCTGACTGCATCAGTCATTGCAGACCGTATCGGTATCACGCGCTCAGTAATCGTCAATGCTCTCCGTAAGCTAGAGTCGGCAGGAATCATTGAAAGCCGTTCACTAGGAATGAAGGGAACCTATCTCAAGGTATTGATTTCAGATATCTTTGAGGAAGTGAAAAAGAGGGACTACTAATGGCAAAAGCTTTAATCTCGATTGACTATACAGAGGATTTCGTAGCAGATCATGGAAAGCTAACTGCTGGAGCACCTGCTCAAGCAATATCAAAAGCCATTGATCAGGTAACCAGATTAGCTTTTAATCGTGGAGACTATATATTCTTTACCATTGATGCTCATGAGGAGAAGGATACATTCCACCCAGAAAGCAAGCTCTTTCCACCACACAACATCATCGGAACTAGCGGTCGTAACCTTTATGGCCCCCTAGCTGACTTTTATGCTGAGCATGAGGCGGATAGTCGCGTCTTTTGGATGGACAAACGTCACTATTCAGCATTTTCAGGAACGGACTTAGATATCCGTTTGCGGGAACGTCGGGTAGATACGGTCATTTTGACCGGTGTATTGACTGACATTTGCGTCCTTCATACGGCTATTGATGCCTATAATTTAGGTTATCAAATCGAGATTGTCAAGCCTGCGGTTGCTTCTATTTGGCCAGAAAATCATCAGTTTGCTCTTGGGCATTTTAAGAACACATTGGGAGCAAAATTACTGGATGAAAACCTTGCTGAAATTGAACTATAAGCCTGTTGGAAAAATGAAAAAAATCTGAAAAAAGTGTTGACAAAGATTTTGAAAGTTGATATACTAGTAAAGTAATCGACGCGGGGATGGCGGAATTGGCAGACGCGCAGGACTAAGGATCCTGTGACCGCTTTAGGTCGTGAGGGTTCAAGTCCCTCTCTCCGCATAGGGTAAGAGTTAGCTTTGGCTAGCTCTTTTTGTTTTTACAAAGAAGACTAGAGGCTACGTTTCGTATATCGAAAAATATTGGTATCAAGAACTGTTCATTGTATCAGAACATTTAAACTGAGTTTTCCATTTCATTCTATCAAGAATATCCTCAAACACAAGTCAGAAAATGAAGAACTTAGGAGATGGAAAAATACTAATCAGAAAGACGTGATTATCATTTTTAAAATGAAGTAGATTTTTGATTGGTACTATTTATCCTTATATATGAAGAAAAGTTAGCGTTTGCTAGCTTTTTTGTTTTTTCAAAAAATAAATCAAAAAGTTTTTTCGATTTCATAAACATTTCATATTTGGATTTTATAATAGTCTTACAAATATGGAGGTGACAAATGAATCCAATCCAAAGAGCTTGGGCTTATGTCAGCAGAAAACGACTGAGAAGTTTTATTTTATTTCTGATTTTATTTGTTCTTTTAGCAGGAATTTCAGCCTGTTTGACGCTGATGAAGTCCAACAAAACAGTGGAAAGCAATCTTTACAAATCACTCAATACCTCATTTTCTATCAAAAAGATAGAAAATGGACAGACCTTCAAGTTATCGGACCTAGCATCCGTGAGCAAGATTAAGGGACTGGAAAATGTTTCTCCTGAACTTGAAACGGTCGCAAAACTGAAAGACAAGGAAGCGGTGAGTGGTGAGCAGAGCGTAGAACGTGATGATTTGTCAGCTACAGACAAGAACTTGGTTAGCTTAACGGCTCTCGAGGATTCATCCAAGGATGTCACCTTTACCAGTTCGGCTTTCAACCTAAAAGAAGGGCGACATCTTCAAAAAGGGGACTCCAAGAAAATCCTGATCCACGAGGAGTTGGCCAAGAAGAACGGTCTTTCGCTTCATGACAAGATTCGCTTGGATGCTGGTCAGTCAGAATCTGGAAAAGGGCAAACAGTAGAGTTTGAAATTGTCGGCATCTTTTCTGGAAAAAAACAAGAGAAGTTCACAGGCTTGTCTTCTGACTTCAGTGAAAACCAAGTCTTTACAGACTATGAAAGTAGCCAAACCCTTCTGGGAAATAGTGAAGCTCAAGTCAGTGCAGCGCGCTTCTATGTAGAAGATCCTAAGGAAATGGACGGACTCATGAAGCAGGTGGAAAACTTGGCTTTGGAAAGTCAAGGCTACCAAGTCGAGAAGGAAAACAAGGCCTTTGAACAAATCAAAGACTCAGTGGCAACCTTCCAAACCTTCCTCACCATCTTCCTTTATGGGATGTTGATAGCAGGAGCAGGAGCCTTAATTTTGGTCTTGTCCCTCTGGTTGAGAGAAAGGGTCTACGAAGTGGGAATTCTTCTGGCACTTGGAAAAGGCAAGAGTTCGATCTTCCTCCAGTTCTGTTTAGAGGTAGTTTTGGTATCACTTGGAGCTTTGCTTCCATCCTTTATCGCTGGAAATGCCATCACATCCTATCTACTCCAAACTGTACTAGCCAGTGGAGATCAGGCAACCTTAGAGGAAACGCTGGCCAAAGCAAGTGGTCTATCAACCAGTCTCCTATCCTTTGCAGAATCCTATGTCTTTCTGCTCCTGATTGGTTGCTTATCCGTAGCTCTTTGTTTCCTATTCTTATTTAGAAAATCGCCGAAAGAAATTTTATCATCTATTAGTTAATACTCTTCGAAAATCTCTTTAAACCGTGTCAGTCTTATCTGCAACCTCAAAGCTGTGCTTTGAGCAACCTGCGGTTAGCTTTCTAGTTTAATCTTTGATTTTCATTGAGTATAAGAAGGAGAAATCATGACTTTATTACAATTGCAAGATGTTACCTACCGTTATAAGAACACTGCTGAAGCAGTTTTATATCAGATCAAGTATAATTTTGAACCCGGAAAATTTTATAGTATCATTGGTGAGTCAGGAGCAGGAAAATCCACTCTCTTGTCCCTACTTGCTGGTCTAGATAGCCCTGTCGAGGGTTCTATCCTTTTCCAAGGAGAGGACATTCGGAATAAGGGATATTCTTACCATCGCATGCACCATATTTCTCTGGTCTTTCAAAATTATAACTTGATAGATTATCTTTCTCCGCTGGAAAATATCCGCTTGGTCAACAAAAAGGCCAGCAAGGATACTCTTCTTGAACTTGGTTTGGATGAAAGTCAGATCAAGCGGAACGTTCTCCAGTTATCAGGTGGTCAACAGCAACGTGTAGCCATCGCTCGCAGTTTAGTCTCAGAAGCTCCAGTTATTCTAGCTGATGAGCCAACAGGAAATCTGGACCCTAAAACTGCTGGAGATATTATCGAACTGCTCAAATCACTTGCCCAGAAAACAGGTAAATGTGTGATCGTCGTCACCCACAGTAAAGAAGTGGCACAAGCGTCAGATATTACACTTGAATTGAAGGATAAGAAACTGACTGAAATATAGAATCTAGTTATTAAACTTTAAAATAGTATTAGTTGGTAACCAGATACGTGTAAAGTAAAATAATAAACGAAGTGAGTCTGTAACAACTATTTCCCGCAGTAGTGATAGCCTAGATAATAACAAAGTTATTATCTAGGCCGGAATTTTTGAGACATATGGCTCAAAAATTAGGGATGAAATTCCTACAGGAAGTTGCTCCCGTCCGCACAATCTAAGGGAAATAGTTAAAAAATAATTTATATAAGTTATAAGACATTGAAATAGAACAAAATCTAGAAAGGGAACCTATGTTACACAACGCATTTGCCTATGTTACAAGGAAGTTTTTCAAATCGATTGTTATCTTCCTGATTATTCTCCTCATGGCGAGCTTGAGTTTGGTCGGCTTATCGATCAAGGGAGCTACTGCCAAGGCCTCTCAGGAGACCTTTAAAAATATCACCAATAGTTTCTCCATGCAAATCAATCGTCGCGTCAATCAAGGAACGCCACGTGGTTCTGGGAATATTAAGGGTGAGGATATCAAAAAAATCACCGAAAATAAGGCCATCGAGTCTTATGTTAAACGCATCAACGTTATCGGAGATTTGACTGGATACGACCTCATTGAAACGCCAGAAACCAAGAAAAATCTCACTGCAGACCGTGCCAAACGGTTTGGAAGCAGTTTGATGATTACAGGTGTCAATGACTCCTCTAAAGAAGACAAGTTTGTCTCTGGCTCATATAAGCTAGTTGAAGGTGAGCACCTAACCAACGACGACAAGGACAAGATTCTCATGCACAAGGACTTGGCAGCCAAACACGGTTGGAAAGTCGGAGATAAGGTTAAACTAGACTCCAATATCTACGATGCAGACAATGAAAAAGGTGCTAAGGAAACAGTCGAAGTTACAATCAAGGGACTCTTTGATGGGCACAATAAGTCTGCAGTAACCTACTCACAAGAACTCTATGAAAACACAGCTATCACAGACATTCACACTGCTGCAAAACTTTATGGATATACAGAAGACACAGCTATTTATGGGGACGCAACCTTCTTTGTAACAGCGGACAAGAACTTGGATGACGTCATGAAAGAGTTGAATGGTATCAGCGGTATCAACTGGAAGAGCTACACACTTGTGAAGAGCTCCTCTAACTACCCAGCTCTAGAGCAATCCATCTCTGGTATGTACAAGATGGCCAACCTCCTCTTTTGGGGTAGCTTGAGCTTCTCAGTTCTTCTCCTTGCACTCTTGCTCAGTCTTTGGATCAACGCCCGTCGCAAGGAAGTGGGAATTCTCCTCTCTATCGGTCTCAAGCAGGCAAGTATCTTGGGGCAATTCATCACCGAATCTATCTTGATTGCTATCCCTGCTCTCGTTTCTGCTTACTTCCTAGCCAACTACACAGCCCGTGCAATAGGAAATACTGTTCTTGCCAATGTCACTTCAGGTGTTGCCAAGCAAGCCAGCAAGGCTGCTCAAGCCTCTAATCTTGGTGGTGGTGCAGAAGTAGATGGCTTTAGCAAGACCTTGTCGAGCTTAGATATTTCCATTCAGACATCAGACTTTATCATCGTCTTTGTCCTTGCCTTGGTTCTAGTGGTTCTCGTTATGGCGCTTGCCTCAAGCAATCTCCTCAGAAAACAACCAAAAGAGCTCTTGCTCGATAGCGAATAAAAAACTTGCTACCTATTCTCCCCTAAATGGGGTATAATATAGGTAGCATTTTTATCTATTTCATCTTGATAATACTCTTCGAAAATCTCTTCAAACCACGTCAGCTTCACCTAGCCGTATATATGTTACTGACTTCGTCAGTTCTATCTACAACCTCAAAGCAGTGCTTTGAGCAACCTGCGGCTAGCTTCCTAGTTTGCTCTTTGATTTTCATTGAGTATAAAGCTCTTTCCTATCAGGATGAAACTGAGATAATTTACAAGAAATTTAAAGGAATGTGAAACGTTTTTTCTATGAAAATTTTAATTGTAGAAGATGAAGAGATGATCCGTGAGGGGATCAGTGACTATTTGACCGATTGTGGTTATGAAACCATTGAGGCAGCAGACGGTCAGGAAGCTCTAGAAAAATTTTCCAGCTATGAGGTGGCCCTGGTTTTACTGGATATCCAGATGCCCAAGCTTAATGGCCTAGAAGTTCTAGCTGAGATTCGTAAAACCAGTCAGGTTCCGATCTTGATGCTGACTGCCTTTCAGGATGAGGAATACAAGATGAGTGCTTTTGCCTCTCTGGCAGACGGTTATCTGGAAAAGCCCTTCTCCCTCTCCCTTCTAAAAGTGAGGGTAGATGCGATTTTCAAGCGCTACTACGATACAGGAAGAGTCTTCTCCTATAAGAATACCAAGGTAGACTTTGAAAGCTATAGCGCAAGCCTCGCAGGTCAAGAAGTGGCCATTAATGCCAAAGAGTTGGAAATTCTGGACTATCTGGTGAAAAATGAGGGACGGGCCTTGACTCGTTCTCAGATTATCGATGCTGTCTGGAAGGCGACAGATGAGGTCCCCTTTGACCGTGTTATTGATGTCTATATCAAGGAACTGCGGAAAAAGCTAGACTTGGATTGTATCCTCACTGTGCGCAATGTTGGTTATAAATTGGAGAGAAAATGAAACGAACAGGTTTATTTACAAAGATTTTTATCTATACCTTCTCGATTTTTAGTGTTCTGGTTATTTGTCTTCATTTAGCCATTTATTTTCTCTTTCCCTCTACTTATCTAAGCCATCGTCAGGAAACCATTGACCAGAAAGCGACAGCCATTGCCCAGTCCCTGGATGGAAAAGATAGGCAGAATATTGAGCAAGTCTTAGACTTGTATTCCCAGACCAGTGATATCAAAGGAGCTGTCAAGGGAGAAATGACCGAGGACAAGTTAGAAGTCAAGGACAATCTTCCTCTGGATACGGACCGTCAAACTACTTCCCTTTTTATTGAGGAGCGTGAGGTGAAAACGCAAGATGGCAGCACTATGACTCTCCAATTTCTAGCTTCAATGGACTTGCAAAAGGAAGCAGAGCAGATTAGTCTCCAGTTTCTTCCCTATACCTTGCTGGCATCCTTTCTGATTTCTCTTTTGGTGGCCTACATCTACGCTCGGACCATTGTTGCCCCGATTTTGGAAATCAAGCGGGTGACCCGTAGGATGATGGATTTGGATGCCCAAGTACGATTGCGCGTGGATTCTAAGGATGAGATAGGTGATCTCAAGGAACAAATCAATAGCCTTTACCAGCATCTCTTGACTGTCATTGCGGACTTGCATGACAAGAATGAAGCTATTCTTCAGCTGGAGAAGATGAAGGTTGAGTTCCTACGAGGGGCTTCTCATGAATTGAAAACACCTCTGGCTAGTTTGAAAATCCTAATCGAAAATATGAAAGAAAATGTCGGCCGTTATAAGGATAGAGATCACTATCTTGGAGTTGCCTTGGGAATTGTGGATGACCTCAGTCACCACGTTCTCCAGATACTTTCTCTTTCTTCTGTTCAGGAATTGCGAGAGGAGAAGGAGAACATTGACCTAGTCCAGATGACGCAAAGTTTGGTCAAGGATTATGCTTTGCTCGCCAAGGAGCGAGAACTTCAGGTAGACATTAGCCTAACCCATCAGCAGGCTTACATAAACCCATCTGTCATGAAACTGATATTATCGAATCTCATCAGCAATGCTATCAAGCACTCCACTCCAGGTGGTTTGGTTCATATCGGCGAGAGAGAAGGAGAACTCTTTATCGAGAATAGCTGTAGTCCTGAAGAACAAGAAAAACTGGCCCAGTCTTTTTCTGAAAATGCTAGTCGTAAGGCCAAGGGTTCGGGGATGGGACTCTTTGTGGTCAAAAGTTTATTAGAACACGAGAAATTACCTTATCATTTTGAGATGCAGGATGCTCGATTGACCTTCTTCATACGTTATCCCAAAGTCACTCAGGACTAAGGAGAAGAAAGGGGTTACATTGATTGGATTGGAAGAAATTCAATCTAAAGTATGGGAAAAACTAGCTTTTTTTATCAAAAAGTGATAAAATGAACAATGTAAATGGGATGTCCCAAAAAATATATAGGAGGCCTGACAAATGGCAATCGTTTCAGCAGAAAAATTTGTCCAAGCAGCTCGTGACAACGGTTATGCAGTTGGTGGATTTAACACAAACAACCTTGAGTGGACTCAAGCTATCTTGCGTGCAGCAGAAGCTAAAAAAGCTCCAGTTTTGATCCAAACTTCAATGGGTGCTGCTAAATACATGGGTGGTTACAAAGTTGCTCGCAACTTGATCGCTAACCTTGTTGAGTCAATGGGTATCACTGTACCAGTAGCTATCCATCTTGACCACGGTCACTACGAAGATGCACTTGAGTGTATCGAAGTTGGTTACACTTCAATCATGTTTGACGGTTCACACCTTCCAGTTGAAGAAAACCTTAAATTGGCTAAAGACGTTGTTGAAAAAGCACACGCTAAAGGTATCTCAGTAGAAGCTGAAGTTGGTACTATCGGTGGTGAAGAAGACGGTATCATCGGTAAAGGTGAATTGGCTCCAATCGAAGACGCTAAAGCAATGGTTGCAACTGGTATCGACTTCTTGGCAGCTGGTATCGGTAACATCCACGGTCCTTACCCAGCAAACTGGGAAGGTCTTGACCTTGACCACTTGAAGAAATTGACAGAAGCTCTTCCAGGCTTCCCAATCGTATTGCACGGTGGTTCAGGTATTCCTGATGACCAAATCCAAGCAGCTATCAAACTTGGTGTTGCGAAAGTTAACGTTAACACTGAATGCCAAATCGCATTCGCTAACGCAACTCGTAAATTTGCTCGTGACTACGAAGCAAACGAAGCAGAATACGACAAGAAAAAACTCTTCGACCCACGTAAATTCTTGGCTGACGGTGTAAAAGCTATCCAAGCATCAGTTGAAGAACGTATCGACGTATTCGGTTCAGAAGGTAAAGCATAATCTAGCTGAACAATACAGATGAAACCTGCCCATTGGGTAGGTTTTTTGGTGTCTGGATATATAGCGAATATACTGTAGAAGAACCAATCTTAAGTTGCTAAAAGGTTCTATTTTTTGTACAATAATGCTATGAAAATACTGAAAAAATGGTTTCTTGGCTTTCTTAGTTTTATTCTTTTGTTTTTGCTCGCTACATTCATCTTTCACCGTATCAGTTTGGAAAAGGAAAAAGCCTCACTGACACCTATGGGGCAACAAGTTCTCGTCAATGGACATCAAATAAATGTTTACGTTGAAGGGGATGGTCCTGAGACTATTGTTGTTCTCTCAGGTGCTGGTATTGCTTCTCCTATATTGGATTTTAAAGAAGTATCGGAATCCTTATCGAAACAGTATAAGGTAGTTATCGTGGAGCGGGCGGGATATGGTTATAGTGATGATAGCAATCATTCAAGAGATGTGATGGAGGTTTTGTCTGAGACTCGCCAAGCTCTTTCGCAAGCAAATATCACAGGGCCGTTTATCATTCTGTCTCATTCCATGGCTAGTCTAGAGAGTCTGGCTTGGCAAGAGAAGTTTCCTGATGAAGTGAAAGCTTTGATTGGTTTAGATTGGGCATTGCCATCAAGTTATGAAGATTTAAAGGAGAATCAGACCTTGCTCACTGTGGCATATTGGAGTAGCAAGATTGGGTTATTACGTTATTTCCCTGAGTCCTTTTATATAAAAAATCAAACTCTGATCGAAAGTGAACGAAAACAATATAAACTTCTAGCTTATAAGCAGTTGATGTCACAAGCTATGTTTCATGAATCCCAAACGGTAAAGGAAAATGCCAAGAAAGTTACTTCAAACATTAATCCGAAAATTCCGGCCTTACTAATGGTTTCTAATGGTGATGGTACTAGTTTTAGCCAATCAGAATGGCAACGTTATGCAGAGAGATTTGCAAGCGACCAGTCTAATGTTCAAGTCGTTTATATGGATGCTCCTCATGACCTCTATCATTATCAAAGCGATGCTATTGTTTCTCGCATTAAAGAATTTTTAGAGAATAATTGAGAGGTTATAAATCTATTTGGATTGATGCCAATAATTAAATGCTGAAGAATTAACAGTAGAATCGTGAATTTTTTCGATTAAAAAAATTCTTTTTCTTACCCAAAATCCTGCCCATTGGGCAGGTTTTTTTGATGTTTTAAGGAAAATATCAAACCAGAATTTTTGATTAAAACTATTATTTTAAGAGTGAAATTTCTAATTTTATAATCTACAGGCAAACGCTTGCATTCCGTTTTTTATTGGACTATAATAGTTTGGTATAAGGCCTTCTGTAATAATAAAATGTAGAGGGTTTAGAAGGTAAGGATTTAGAATTTTTGTAGTCAAAAATACAATGTTGCTATTCCTTGCGACAGGGAGATAGATATGGCAATGATAGAAGTGGAACATCTTCAGAAAAATTTTGTGAAGACAGTAAAGGAACCTGGATTAAAGGGGGCTTTGCGCTCCTTTATTCATCCTGAAAAGCAGACTTTTGAAGCGGTCAAGGATTTGACCTTCGAGGTACCAAAGGGCCAGATTTTAGGCTTTATCGGGGCCAATGGTGCTGGGAAGTCGACAACCATCAAAATGCTGACAGGAATTTTAAAACCGACATCTGGTTTTTGTCGGATTAACGGCAAGATTCCACAGGACAATCGTCAAGACTATGTCAAGGATATCGGGGTTGTCTTTGGACAACGCACCCAGCTATGGTGGGATTTGGCACTGCAAGAGACCTATACGGTCTTGAAAGAGATATACGATGTGCCAGACTCGCTCTTTCATAAACGCATGGATTTTTTGAATGAAGTCTTGGATTTGAAGGAATTTATCAAGGATCCTGTGCGAACTCTTTCACTGGGGCAACGGATGAGGGCGGACATTGCGGCTTCCTTGCTTCACAATCCCAAGGTTCTCTTTTTAGATGAGCCGACCATTGGTTTGGATGTTTCGGTCAAGGACAATATTCGTCGGGCAATTACTCAGATCAATCAAGAGGAAGAAACAACCATTCTCTTGACCACTCACGACCTGAGCGACATTGAGCAACTCTGTGATCGAATTTTTATGATTGATAAGGGGCAAGAGATTTTTGATGGAACGGTTAGCCAGCTCAAGGAAACCTTTGGCAAGATGAAGACTCTTTCCTTTGAACTGCTACCAGGGCAAAGTCATCTTGTCTCTCACTATGAAGGCTCTTCGGATATGACCATTGATAGACAAGGAAACAGCCTCAATATTGAATTCGACAGTTCCCGCTACCAGTCGGCTGATATTATCAAGCAAACCCTGTCTGATTTTGAAATCCGCGATTTGAAGATGGTGGATACGGATATTGAGGATATTATCCGTCGCTTCTATCGTAAGGAGCTCTAAGATGGTCAAATTGTGGAGACGTTATAAACCCTTTATCAATGCAGGGATTCAGGAGTTGATTAGCTATCGAGTCAACTTTATTCTCTATCGGATTGGTGATGTCATGGGAGCTTTTGTGGCTTTCTATCTCTGGAAGGCGGTCTTTGATTCCTCGCAAGAGTCTTTGATTCAGGGCTTTAGCATGGCAGATATCACCCTTTACATCATCATGAGTTTTGTGACTAATCTTTTGACCAGGTCAGATAGCTCCTTTATGATTGGGGAGGAGGTCAAGGATGGTTCCATTATCATGCGTTTGTTGCGACCAGTGCATTTTGCGGCTTCTTACCTCTTTACAGAGCTTGGATCCAAGTGGTTGATTTTTATCTCTGTTGGACTGCCATTTTTAAGTGTCATTGTCTTGATGAAAATTTTATCTGGGCAAGGAATTGTAGAAGTACTGGGATTAACCATCCTTTATCTCTTTAGCTTAACCCTAGCCTACCTGATCAATTTTTTCTTTAATATCTGCTTTGGATTTTCAGCCTTTGTCTTTAAAAATCTATGGGGTTCCAATCTACTCAAGACTTCTATAGTGGCCTTTATGTCTGGAAGTCTGATTCCCTTGGCTTTCTTTCCAAAGATTGTTTCTGATATTTTGTCCTTCTTGCCTTTTTCATCTTTGATTTATACTCCAGTTATGATCATTGTTGGGAAATACGATGCCAGTCAGATTCTTCAGGCGCTTTTGCTACAGTTCTTCTGGCTCATAGTGATGGTGGGCTTGTCTCAGTTGATATGGAAACGAGTCCAGTCCTTTATCACTATTCAAGGAGGTTAGTATGAAAAAATATCAACGCATGCATTTGATTTTTATCAGACAATACATCAAGCAAATCATGGAATACAAGGTCGATTTTGTGGTGGGCGTGTTAGGAGTTTTTCTGACTCAAGGCCTGAACCTCTTGTTTCTCAATGTGCTCTTTCAACACATTCCTTCCTTAGAAGGCTGGACTTTTCAAGAAATCGCCTTTATCTATGGATTTTCCTTAATTCCCAAGGGACTAGATCATCTCTTTTTTGACAATCTCTGGGCTCTGGGGCAACGTTTGGTGCGAAAAGGAGAGTTTGACAAGTACCTGACGCGTCCTATCAATCCTCTCTTTCACATCTTGGTTGAGACCTTTCAGATTGATGCCTTGGGCGAACTATTGGTCGGTGGAATTTTACTAGCGACAACAGTATCAAGCATTGCTTGGACTCTTCCAAAATTCCTGATTTTTCTAGTCTGCATTCCTTTTGCGACCTTAATCTATACTTCCTTGAAAATCGCGACTGCCAGTATCGCTTTTTGGACCAAGCAGTCAGGCGCCATGATTTACATTTTTTATATGTTTAATGACTTTGCCAAGTATCCGATTTCCATTTATAATTCGCTTCTTCGTTGGTTGATTAGCTTTATCGTGCCTTTCGCCTTTACGGCCTACTATCCTGCCAGCTATTTCTTGCAGGACAAAGACGGGCTCTTTAACATTGGTGGGTTGATGTTGATTTCCCTTGTTTTCTTTGTTATTTCTTTAAAACTCTGGGATAGGGGCTTGGATGCCTACGAAAGTGCGGGTTCGTAAGAGATAAGATAGGATGAGAGTTAAAAATTAAATATGTTACAAACAACCGTTGAAAATTATAGCGGTTGTTTTTGCATGTTTATTAAGGCATAAATTCTATCCATACCCCTTTTTGCGATTTTGGTAGTTATTCCAGTTAATTGCTACTATTTTTGATGGTGTGAATGTGCTGATAATGTATCCCAGTTAACTACGAAAGTTTTGGGTTTATATTTTTTAATGTACATTAAAAAAAAAATTAATGCGTGTTAATTTTTCTTGACTTAAAATTTTTTAATTGATATACTATTTTTCAGAGAGCTAACAATTATATATAAATGTACTACTCTATCCCACTAGATAATACGTCATAAAACTTTTTATAACAAAGGCTAGCAAGGTTAAAGTTTTCTATCTATTGGGTTTAAAATAAAAAATGAAGGAATTATAATGAAAAAAAGTACGGTATTGTCATTAACTACTGCTGCAGTTATTTTAGCAGCATATGCCCCCAATGAGGTAATTTTAGCAGATGCACCTAGTTCTGAAGATGCTTTAAGAATTTCTGATAAAGAAAAAGTAGTAGCAGATGCACCTAGTTCTGAAGATGCTTTAAAAATTTCTGGTAAAGAAAAAGTAGTAGCAGATAAAGAAACAGAAAAAAATGAACAATCTGAAGAACTTCATAATGTTATAGAAACTTCAAAGGATACTGAGGAGAAGAAGACAACAGTTATTGAGGAAAAAGAAGTTGTTAGTAGAAAGCCTAAGATAGACAAAAAAACTAGTAACGAAGGAGCAAGTATCAAAGAAGACTCCAATCAATCCAAAGGAGATGATGCGAACTCATTTGTAAATAAAGATACAGAAAATCCTAAAAAAGAAGATAAACTTGTCTATATTGCTGAATTTAAAGATAAAGAATCTGGAGAAAAAGTAATTAAGGAACTATCCAATCTTGAGGATACAAAAGTTTTATATACCTATAATACGATTTTTAATGGCGCTGCCATTGAAACAACTCCAGATAATTTGGACAAAATTAAACAAATGGAAGGTGTTTCGTCGGTTGAACGATCACAAAAAGTCCAACCAATGATGAATCATGCCAGAAAGGAAATTGGAGTTGAGGAAGCTATTGATTACCTAAAGTCTATTAATGCTCCATTTGGGAAAAATTTTGATGGTAGAGGTATGGTCATTTCAAATATCGATACTGGAACAGATTATAGGCATAAGGCTATGAGGATCGATGATGATGCCAAAGACTCAATGAAATTTAAAAAAGAAGATTTAAAAGGCACTGATAAAAATTATTGGTTGAGTGATAAAATCCCTCATGCGTTCAATTATTATAATGGTGGTAAAATCACTGTAGAAAAATATGATGATGGTAGGGATTATTTTGACCCACATGGGATGCATATTGCAGGGATTCTTGCTGGAAATGATACTGAAAAAGATATCAAGAACTTTAATGGCATAGATGGAATTGCGCCTAATGCACAAATTTTCTCTTATAAAATGTACTCTGACGCAGGATCTGGGTTCGCGGGTGATGAAACAATGTTTCATGCTATTGAAGATTCGATCAAACACAATGTCGATGTTGTTTCGGTATCATCTGGCTTTACGGGAACAGGTCTTGTAGGCGAGAAATATTGGGAGGCTATTAGAGCATTAAGAAAAGCTGGAATCCCAATGGTTGTTGCTACAGGTAATTTTGCGACTTCTGCTTCAAGTTCTTCTTGGGATTTAGTAGCCAATAATAATCTGAAAATGACAGATACTGGAAATGTAACACGAACTGCCGCACATGAAGATGCGATAGCGGTCGCTTCTGCTAAAAATCAAACCATTGAGTTTGATAAGGTTAACATTGGAGGACAAAGTTTTAAATACAGAAATATAGGAGCTTTTTTCGATAAAAATAAAATCCTAACAAATGAGGATGGGTCAAAAACTCCAAATAAATTAAAATTTGTATATATAGGCAAAGGTCAAGACAAAGATTTGATAGGCTTGGATCTTAAGGGCAAAATTGCAGTAATGGATAGAATTTATACCAAGGATTTAAAAGATGCTTTTAAAAGAGCAACGGATAAAGGCGCACGTGCCATTATGGTTGTAAATACTGTAAATTACTACAATAGAGATAATTGGACAGACCTTCCAGCTATGGGATATGAAGCGGATGAAGGGACTACTAGTCAAGTATTTTCAATTTCAGGAGATGATGGTGTAAAATTATGGAACATGATTAACCCTGATAAAAAAACTGAAGTCAAAAGAAATAATAAGGAAGATTTTAAAGATAACTTAGAACAATACTATCCAATTGATATGGAAAGCTATAATTCTAATAAACCGAATGTAGGTGATGAAAAAGAAATTGACTTTAAATTTGCAGCTGACACAGACAAAGAACTTTATAAAGAAGATATTATAGTCCCAGCAGGGTCTACATCTTGGGGGCCAAGAACAGACTTGCTTTTAAAACCGGATGTTTCAGCACCTGGTAAAAATATTAAATCCACTCTAAATGTTATCAATGGTAAATCCACTTATGGTTATATGTCAGGAACTAGTATGGCAACTCCAATCGTAGCAGCTTCTACTGTTTTGATTCGACCAAAATTAAAGGAATTGCTTGAAAGACCTGTCTTGAAAAATCTTAAGGGAGATGACAAAATAGACCTTACAAGTCTTACAAAAATAGCTCTACAAAATACTGCAAGACCTATGATGGATGCAACCTCTTGGAAAGAAAAGAGTCAATACTTTGCATCACCTAGACAGCAGGGAGCGGGGCTAATTAATGTTGCCAACGCTTTGAGAAATGAAGTTGTAGCAACTTTCAAAAATACAGATTCTAAAGGTTTGGTAAATTCATATGGTTCCATTTCTCTTAAAGAAATAAAAGGTGATAAAAAATACTTTACAATTAAGCTTCACAATACCTCAAACAGACCTTTAACCTTTAAAGTTTCTGCATCAACTGTAACTACAGATGCTCTAACTGATAGGCTAAAACTCGATGAAACATATAAAGATGAAAAATCTCCGGACGGGAAGCAAATTGTTCCAGAAATTCACCCAGAAAAAGTCAAAGGAGCAAATATCACATTTGAGCATGATACTTTCACTATAGGTCCAAATTCCAGCTTTGATTTAAATGCGGTTATAAATGTTGGAGAAGCTAAAAACAAAAATAAATTTGTAGAATCATTTATTCATTTTGAGTCAGTGGAAGAAATGGAAGCTCTAAACTCCAACGGTAAGAAAAGAAACTTCCAACCTTCTTTGTCGATGCCTCTAATGGGATTTGCTGGGAATTGGAACCACGAACCAATCCTTGATAAATGGGCCTGGGAAGAAGGATCAAAATCAAAAGCAATGGAAGGTTATGATGATGATGGTAAACCAAAAATTCCAGGTACCTTAAATAAGGGGATTGGTGGAGAACATGGTATAGATAAATTTAATCCAGCAGGAGTTATCCAAAATAGAAAAGATAAAAATACAACATCCCTAGATCAAAATCCAGAATTATTTGCTTTCAATAACGAAGGAATCAACGCACCTTCATCAAGTGGCTCTAATATTGCTAAAATCTATCCTTTAGATTCAAATGGAAATCCTCAAGATGCTCAACTTGAGAGAGGATTAACGCCTTCTCCACTTGTATTAAGAAGTGCAGAAGAAGGGGTGATTTCAATAGTAAATACAAATAAAGAAGGAGAAAATCAAAAAGACTTAAAAGTCATTTCGAGAGAACACTTTATTAAAGGAATTTTAAACTCTAAAAGAAATGATGCAAAGGGCATTAAATCTTCTAAGCTAAAAGTTTGGGGTGACTTGAAATGGGATGGACTCATTTATAACCCTAGAGGTAGAGAAGAAAATGCCCCAGAAAGTAATGACAAAAAAGATCCTGCTACTAAGATACGAGGACAATTTGAACCGATTGCGGAAGGCCAATATTTCTATAAATTTAAATATAGATTAACCAAGGATTACCCATGGCAGGTTTCCTATATTCCTGTAAAAATTGATAACACCCCTCCAAAGATTGTTTCAATTGATTTTTCAAACCCTGGAAAAATTAAGTTAATTACAAAGGATACTTATCACAAGGTCAAAGAGCAATATAAGAATGAAACGCTATTTGCGAGAGATCAAAAAGAACATCCTGAAAAATTTGACGAGATTGCCAACGAAGTTTGGTATGCTGGGGCCGCTCTTGTTAATGAAGATGGAGAGGTTGAGAAAAATCTTGAAGTCACTTATGCAGGTGAGGGTCAAGGACGAAATAGAAAACTTGACAAAGACGGAAATACCATTTATGAAATTAAAGGTGCAGGAGATTTAAGAGGAAAAATCATTGAAGTGATTGCATTAGACGGTTCTAGCAATTTCACAAAGATTCATAGAATTAAATTTGCTGATCATGCTGATAAAAATGGGATGATTTCCTATTATCTAGTAGATCCTGATCAAGATTCATCTAAATACCAAAAGCTTGGCGAGATTTCCGAATCTAAATTTAAAAATTTAGAAAATAGAAAAGAGGATAGTCTTAAAAAAGATACAACTGAAGTAGAACATCATCAAGAAAATGAAGAGGCTACCGAAGAAAAATCTAGCTTGACTATTCATAAAACAATTTCAACAATTAGAGACTTTGAAAGCAAAGATTTAAAGAAACTCATTAAAAAGAAATTTAGAGAAGTTGATGACTTTACAAGTGAAACTGGTAAGAGAATAGAGGAATACGATTATAAATACGATGATAAGGGAAATATCATTGCTTATGACGATGGTAGTGCCTTAGAATATGAAACTGAAAAACTTGATGAAATCAAATCAAAAATTTATGGCATTCTAAACCCATCTAAAGATGGACACTTTGAAATTCTTGGAAAGATCAGTAATGTTTCTAAAAATGCCAAGGTATACTATGGAAATAACTATAAATCGATAGAAATCAAAACGACCAAGTATGATTCCCATTCAAAAACGATGACATTTGATTTATACGCTAATATTAATGATATTGTGGATGGATTAGCTTTTGCAGGAGATATGAGGTTTTTTGTCAAAGATGATGGTCAGATAAAAGCTGAAACTAAAATTAGAATGCCTGAAAAAAATAAGGAAACTAAAGCAGAATATCCGTATGCATCAAGTTATGGGAATGTAATAGAATTAGGAGAAGGAGATCTTTCAAAAAATAAACCAAATAATTTAACGGACATGGAATCTGGTAAAATCTATTCTGATTCAGAAAAACAACAATATCTATTAAAGGATAACATCATTCTGAGAAAAGGCTATGCACTAAAAGTGACTACCTATAATCCTGGAAAAACGGATATGTTAGAAGGGAATGGAGTCTATAACAAGGAAGATATAGCAAAAATCCAAAAGGCCAATCCTAATCTAAGAGTTTTATCAGAAACAACAATTTATGCTGATAGTAGAAATGTTGAAGATGGAAGAAGTACTCAATCAGTATTAATGTCGGCTTTGGACGGCTTTAACATTGTAAGGTATCAAGTGTTTACATTTAAAATGAATGATAAAGGGGAGGCAATCGATAACGATGGAAATCTTGTGACAGATCCTTCTAAACTTGTATTATTTGGTAAGGATGGTAAAGAGTACACAGGAGAGGATAAGTCCAATGTAGAAGCTATAAAAGAAGATGGCTCTACGTTATTTATTGATGCAAAACCAGTAAATCTTTCAATGGACAAGAACTACTTTAATCCATCTAAAACTAATAAAATTTATGTACGAAATCCAGAATTTTATTTAAGAGGTAAGATTTCTGATAAGGGTGGTTTTAACTGGGAGTTGAGAGTTAATGAATCGGTTGTAGATAATTATTTAATCTACGGAGATTTACACATTGATAACACTAGAGATTTTAACATTAAGCTTAATGTTAAAGACGGTGACATCATGGACTGGGGGATGAAAGACTATAAAGCAAACGGATTCCCAGATAAGGTAACAGATATGGATGGAAATGTTTATCTTCAAACTGGCTATAGCGATTTGAATGCGAAAGCGGTTGGAGTACATTATCAATTTTTATATGATAATGTCAAACCAGAAGTAAAGATTGATCCAAAAGGAAATACTAGTATCGAATATGCTAATGGAAAATCTGTAGTCTTTAACATCAATGATAAAAGAAATAATGGATTCGATGGTGAGATTCAAGAACAACATATTTATGTTAATGGAAAAGAATACAAATCATTTGATGATATTAAACAACTAACAGATAAGACACTAAACATTAAGATTGTTGTAAAAGATTTCGCAAGAAATACAACCGTAAAAGAATTCATTTTAAACAAAGATACGGGAGAGGTAAGCGAATTAAAACCTCATACGGTGACTGTGACAATTCAAAATGGAAAAGAAATGAGTTCAACGATAGTGTCGGAAGAAGATTTTATGTTACCTGTCTATATGGGTGAATTAGAAAAAGGATACCAATTTGATGGTTGGGAAATTTCTGGTTTCGAAGGGAAAAAAGACGCTGGCTATGTTCTTAATCTATCAAAAGATACCTTTATAAAACCTGTATTCAAGAAAATAGAGGAGAAAAAGGAGGAGGAAAATAAACCTACTTTTGATGTATCGAAAAAGAAAGAAAAAACACAATCTAATTCAACTAATGATGTCAACAGTATTGTTTCTGATGAAAATGATAAAAACTTTGAAATTAACAAGAACATTTATCTAAATGAACAAGGAAACTTAACTAATAAAAATACCAACATCAATAGTAAATCAACTAGTAACAATCCTAATGAGTTGCCAAAAACCGGAACAGCAAGCGGAGCCCAGACACTATTAGCTGCCGGAATCATGTTTATAGTAGGAGCTTTTCTTGGATTGAAGAGAAAAAATAAAGATTAAGACAAAAGCTATAGAAAAAATGGTTTATGTACTGAGATTAGATAGTGAGGTGATGACATAGTTTTGTGAAAGTATTGATTTATAAATATATTATTTAGATTTCTATGAAAATGGGAGATTTAATAGAGATATATGTAAAAGCCTTGTCTCAGGACAGGCTTTTTCTAATGGAGATAAAAATTTCTTGACATCTATTCTCAGAGTGCTATACTAAAAGGGTAATCGCCGATTTAGCTCAGTTGGTAGAGCAACGCACTCGTAACGCGTAGGTCACAGGTTCAAGCCCTGCAATCGGCAGAATCAAGAAGTCCAAACGGGCTTCTTTTTTTGTAAATATAGGAAAGGTGGAACGTTTGAGATAGGTTCTATTTAACGTCAGAAACTCCTACTTATAAATTAAAACTAAAATTTATATTTTGTGGTATAATATATTTTAATAAGCACTTGTTTTCGTTCCGTTTTAGAGGACTATAGGCTGTTAATTATTCTAGAAATTTTTGCTTTGATTTTTTTAAAAAGTCATAAAAGTTCATGGATAGTAACGAATGAAGTCTCGCAAACTTGGCTGAATATAAATCAAAAAGGAGAAAATTATGAATAAGAAAGAACGGGAAAGACAATTTGAAGAGATTAACGGACGTAAGCGGTCAGAATCAAAGTTGACTCCAAATAAAAAAATAAAAATCTATATTGGCATAGCACTCGCTGTTTTAGTCACTCTTATCTTGGTAAGTATTTTCTCATATTTTCTGATTGTAAAGAAAGAGTCAAATCAAGCAACGTCTGCTGTTTCAACTACAGAGTCAACAAGTCAAGCGTCTACAAGCCAAGGAAAAACAGATGAGACTGATAAGGATAAACAAGAGGAAATTCAGAAACTCAAGGATCAACTGACTGCTTTAGATACCAAAATTACGGAAGCAGAAGCACTTGTTAGCAAGTTCAAGAAAGAAACTGCTGTTCCAAAATTAGATATTGAAGCAATCAAGAACAATGACTTGTCTAGTTTAGAAGGTACTTGGCGTAGTCAATCTGGTAATGAATACATTATTAATGATTCTGGAGAAGTACGTGCGACTTGGTTTACAAATGATCAAAAGTACGAATCTCTAGTTGGATTAAAGGTATCAAAAGGACAAGATAGTCGTAACCCTGAGACAGCGTCTATCAGTGCATGGGTAAAAGATTCTGTTGCTGGAGGATTTGTAGTAGTAGCTGTGCCAAGTGGAGTTGTTATGCAACCTGCTGATGACGGAAAGATTACGGATAAAAGCAACCATGCTGAGGAAAGACTACTTTCTGGGCAAGAGTATGGAGCGATGTTAATGAAACCAGAAAATGTTTATTATCGTGTGAAACCAGATACCAGTAAACTTGAGGAAGCAGAAAAGAACTTAGCTCAATTGCAAGCAGATCGTGAATCAATCAAATCTTCTCTAGAGTCAAAGGAAAAGAAAAACTAGATGGTATTCGTTCAAAAATACTGTTACAATCGGCAAAATCAAGAAGCTCTAATGGGCTTCTTTTTCTTTTGTTACAAATACTCAACCACTTAGACAGAGATATTGACCAGATAGGCAAAAGGGCTTGTTCTTGAAAAAATCCTCTGCTATAATGGTTCATGTAAGGGACGTGAGGGGTCAGTATCAGACAACTCAAGTCAATAAAAAAGAAAATGGAGACAAAAAAATGAAAAAATTATTGGGACTTGTATTTTTAGTAGCAGCAGCGCTAGTATTGTATTTCGGATCTGTTGGATGGCCAAGTTTGGATGTCAACCTCTGGTCACTCATTCCGGTAGGATTGTTCCTCTATTTCATGCTAGAAAACTTTTTGAAAAAAGACTACAAGACTAGCTTGATGTGCTTGATCATTGCCTTTATCATTGCAAATGCTATTTTTGATCTCTTGCCAATTTCAAGTGGTTTGGTGATTGGTGCCGGTGTGCTAGCTTGTGTAGGACTTGGCTACCTCTTTCCTGATAAGGATAAAAAAGAAGATAAATAAAAAGTCTCGAGATTTCTCGAGACTTTTTTTACTGACCAGCGTAATATTTTTGGATCCCTTTCACAATACCTGCGACCAGTTTATCTTGGTAGCGGCTATCTCTGATTTGTTGGTTTTCGGAGAAATTATCCATATATCCAAGCTCTAGGAGGACAGCTGGTTTGGCTGTTTCGCGTAGGACGGCATAGCTACTCTCCAACAGGCCAGCATCCTTGGCCCCTGTTTCTGCTAGAAGAGAGGAGTGGATGGCAGCGGCGAGGCGTTTGCTTTCACTCATACGATCTGGGTGATTGTGCCAGTATTTATTAATCTTACTTGGATAATCAGGTTCATCGCTATAGGAGTAGGTTTGAATACCGCTCGCTTTTGAGTAGGTATTACCAGTAGCGTTGAAGTGAATACTGATAAAAATATCAGAGTTGGTCTTATTAACCATACGAGAACGTTCGGTAACAAAATCAACGTCAATATCACTATCACGAGAAGTGAGGACCTTGTAGCCTAGTTCTTCTAACTTAGTACGAAGCTTACGGTAAATCTGCATGTTGAGATCTTTTTCAGCTACATTGTAGTAAAAGGCACCTGAATCTCGACCACCATGCCCAGGATCTAGGAAAATGGTATTGCTGTATAGGCCTTTTGTAAATCCGCCTTCAGTTGAAACTTCAGAAATCCATTGGCCGTATTTTTGGAACAGGTGTTCCTTACCGTCTATCTTGTAAGTTCCTGAAACATAATGTCCATTATCATCTAGGTAGTAGCGTGCTTTGTCAGAGTTATCGTAAATCCATTCGCTCTTTGCCATGTAACCACCTGACTTGAGGTAGTATGCTCCAATCCACTCCTGATTTGCATAACGGCCATCCGCTTTTAGATAGAACCAGCTCTTGTAGGCTTTATCGAAGATCCACTCATTCTCCGCCATGGCTCCACTGGTTTTGAGGTAGTAGCTTTCTTTCCATTTGTCTGCTAGCATCCCACCATTCTGGTCAAATGAGTACCAGGAACCCTGAATCTTTTGCCAGTTTTCTTGGACATATCTCCCTGACCCGTTTGCATAGAACCAAGTATCCTTGATTTTGACCCAGTTGTTTTCTGCCATAGCTCCACTCTGGTTGAAGAGGTAGCCCTTGAAGGTTGTCGCACTCAGCATTCCACCGTCTTTGTCAAAGTAATACCAAGAACCGTTGATTTTCTCCCATTTATCCTGTGAGATTTTTCCAGAAGGAGCGACATAATACCAAATTTGGTCTAATTTAGTCCAGCCCTTTTCTGCCATAGCTCCGCTTTTTGTGAGAAGATAGCCGTCAACGGCGGTGTTGCTGAGCATGCTTCCAGTTTGGTCAAAATAGTACCAGGAGCCGTTAATTTTTTTCCAGGTGTTCTGAGCTAGTCGTCCAGAGGAATCAGCATAATACCATTGATTGTCCAGTTTGGTCCAGCTATTTTCTACCATAGCCCCATCTTGGTCAAAGGCATAGCCTTTGTAGATAGTAGAATGAAGACGATTACCATCTTGATCGAAGTAGTACCATTTGCCTTGGATTTGTTTCCAGTTCAAAGCAGGTTTATCATCTTGGTAAAAACGCCAGTGGTGATTTTCTTGGTACCATCCTTCTTTTTTGGGCTTGTCTTCTTGCACATTTACTTTCGGAAGAACTTCTGATTTAGAGTTTTCCTCAACACTCGATTCTTTCTTTTCTTCTTTGGCAATTGCTTCCTTGACAGCAGATGTGGATTGAGTTGTGTTTTCTTCTCCTAAGACGGATGCGGGTGCTAATCCTGCGATTGAAAGGATTAAAGCACTGGTCAGTAGTATCTTTTTCACTTTCTATTTCCTAACTTTTTCTTTTTCTCTTTTTCATTTTTCCTATTAATTATCGAATTGAACTTCTTCTAGTAAGTATTCGATAAAGCGTTCGCCCATCTTAGACAGGCTGGTTTTTTCATGCTGGATATAGACTAGTTCAATCGGGTCGTCGATGTCCAACGGAATGGAAACGATATTGTCCCCGTTGAGGTTACTGTTCAAAATTCCTGTTGCAATGGTGTAACCATCCAAACCAATCAAAAGGTTAAAGAGGGTGGCACGGTCACTGACAACAATGGATTTCTTGTGGTGCTCTTGTGAAAGAATCTCCTCTGAAAAGTAGAAGGAGTTGTGCGTCCCCTGGTCGTAACTCAGATAAGGAAAGTCTTCCAAATCAGCCAGTTTGACCTTGTCTTTTTTAGCTAGAGGGTTGGTCTTGCTGACAAAGATATGGGGTTGAGCGGTAAAGAGGTGGTGCGCTAGCAGGTGATTGTCATCTAGCATTTTCGTTAAAACATCGCGGTTGTAGCTGTTTAAAAAGAGGACACCGACCTCGCTACGGAAATTCTTGACATCGTCGATAATCTCCCAAGTCCGAGTTTCACGAAGGAAGAGCTCGTATTTTTCCATATCACTTTTCTTGAGCAGAGAGACAAAGGCATTAACTACAAAAGCATAGTGCTGAGAGGAAACGCTGAAAAGTTCGCGGTGGGCGACAGGATTTTTATAGCGTTCCTCCAGAAGCTGGGTTTGCTCGACAACTTGACGGGCATAGGAGAGAAACTCCATCCCATCACGGGTCAAGGTAATGCCCTTGGGATTGCGGATAAAGATTTCAATACCCATTTCATTTTCCAAGTCTCTAACAGCATTAGAGAGACTGGGTTGGGTGATAAAGAGCTGCTTGGCCGCCTCATTCATAGAGCCAGTTTCGACGATTTTGATAATATAGTGTAGTTGTTGAATTCTCATGTTTTTATTGTACCATACTTGCGGAAGAATGGGCAATGAAGACGAAGAAAATAGGGGGAAAGAGCCTGTCCAGTATTGAAAAAAAGTCTAGAATCTGCTAAAATGGAAGCTATGAAAACATTCTATGATGTGCAGCAATTTCTCAAACAGTTTGGCATTATTGTATACATGGGGAAGCGCTTGTATGATATTGAACTGATGAAGCTCGAACTCTCTCGGATCTATGATGCAGGTCTGATGGACAAGCTAGACTATCTAGAGGCGGAAGCTGTTCTTCGTAGAGAGCACAAGATAGAATTAGACTACATAGAGAAAAATGGAGATAAGAACTTATGACAATTTGGGTTTTGTGGGGAATCGTACTAGCGATGGCGGCATGGATGGGTTATAACTACCTTCGTATTCGTCGTGCGGCTAAGATTGTGGATAATGCAGAATTTGAAGCCTTGATTCGAAAAGGGCAATTGATTGATGTCCGTGAACCAGCAGAATTTCACAGAAAACATATCCTCGGAGCTCGCAATATTCCTTCAAATCAGTTGAAGTCAAGCCTTGCAGCCCTTCGTAAGGATAAACCTGTCCTTCTCTACGAAAACCAACGCGGACAACGAGTGACCAATGCAGCACTTTATTTGAAGAAACAAGGTTTCTCTGAGATTTATATCCTTTCTTATGGATTGGATTCTTGGATTGGGAAGGTCAAGACTAGCTAAGATTCTGTAAAAAACTGTCGAATGATAGATAAAGCTAGCATTTTATGGTATCATCATTTATATTAAATTTAAGGAGATTTTGTAATATGAATTCACAACAAAAGAAAAAACCTTCACTTATTTTAGGTATCTTATCTATCGTCCTTGGTTTGCTATCGCCAATAGTGGGTCTGATTTTGGGGATCATAGGATTGGTCTTGGCTTTTTCATACCAAAAAGAATCTGGACTAGACTATAAAACAGAAAAAATTCTCAATATCGTAGGACTTGTAATTTCTGTACTTAACTGGATTGCAGCCATCGCATTAGTTTTTAGATAAGTAAAAACAAAAAAAGCTTTAAACATAAAGCTTTTTTCTTTTATCCACTTTTCTCTAAGTAGTTTTTAATGATTTCCGATTCCTCTGGATTCAAGGGGCGGAATTGCCCTTCTGCTAGTTCTGGGTCTAATGTAAAGTCACCGAAATGGACTCGTTTTAGGGCAGTCACCTTGACACCGACTGAGAGGAACATTTTTTTGATCTGATGAAACTTCCCTTCTGAGATGGTGATGGAGGCATGGCTCTCTGATGGGCTTGAGGACAGAATTTCAAGCTGAGCTGGTTTACAAGTGGTCCCATCTAAAAAGACAATCCCATCTTTGAATTTTTGGATATGGTCTGACGTGAGCGGTCCGTTTACTACCACTTGATAGAATTTATCGACATGGTACTGGGGATGAAGGAGTTGGAATCCTAAAGGTCCATTGTCTGTCAAAAGGAGGAGTCCCGTCGTATCGCGGTCTAATCTGCCAACGGCATAGAGCTGGTCAGACTGGCCGTCAGGTGGGAGGAGATCCATGACGGTTGGGAGTTTCTTATCCTTGCTGGCTGTAACGACTCCATTTGGCTTATGAAGCATGAGGTAGGTGTGCTCGTAGCCTTGGATTTGCCGTCCTTGAAAGACTAGTTTTTGCAATCCTGTATCAACATTTTGGGCGAGGGAGCGAGCTGGATAATCATCCACTAGGATTTCTTTTTTTAACAGAGCCTGTTTCATAGCCTTGCGACTGACCATTTCTTGGGCTAATAATCTATCTAAACGCATACCAGCTTATCATATCATAAGTCTCTGACTTTGAAAAGAGTTGCCTTGACTAGAAAAGCAGAGTGAAAACATTTACACTTAGCTGAACTGTGATTTTTGAATGAGACTGTGGTATAATTGTTCAGTTAGAAATAAAAATTTAAATATTAGAGGAAATCATGACAAAATTAAGAGAAGATATCCGTAACATTGCGATTATCGCCCACGTTGACCACGGGAAAACAACCCTCGTTGACGAATTGTTGAAACAATCAGAAACGCTTGATGCACGTACTGAATTGGCAGAGCGCGCTATGGACTCAAACGATATCGAAAAAGAGCGTGGAATTACAATTCTTGCCAAAAATACTGCTGTAGCATACAATGGCACACGCATCAACATCATGGACACACCAGGACACGCGGACTTTGGTGGAGAAGTGGAGCGTATCATGAAAATGGTTGATGGTGTTGTCTTGGTCGTAGATGCCTACGAAGGAACAATGCCACAGACTCGTTTCGTATTGAAAAAAGCCTTGGAACAAGACCTTGTCCCAATCGTGGTTGTTAACAAAATCGACAAACCATCAGCTCGTCCAGCAGAAGTAGTAGACGAAGTATTGGAGCTCTTCATTGAGCTTGGTGCAGACGATGACCAGCTTGATTTCCCAGTGGTGTATGCTTCAGCTATCAACGGGACTTCTTCATTGTCAGATGATCCAGCTGATCAAGAAAAAACAATGGCGCCAATCTTTGATACCATTATCGACCATATCCCTGCTCCAGTGGACAACTCAGATGAACCTTTGCAGTTCCAAGTCTCACTTTTGGACTACAATGACTTCGTAGGTCGTATCGGTATCGGTCGTGTCTTCCGTGGTAGTGTGAAAGTTGGGGACCAAGTTACCCTTTCTAAACTAGATGGTACAACGAAGAACTTCCGTGTTACAAAACTCTTCGGTTTCTTTGGCTTGGAACGTCGTGAAATCCAAGAAGCTAAAGCAGGTGACTTGATTGCCGTATCAGGTATGGAAGATATCTTTGTTGGTGAGACGATTACACCGACAGATGCAGTTGAGCCTCTTCCAATCCTTCACATCGATGAGCCAACGCTTCAAATGACCTTCTTGGTAAACAACTCACCATTTGCTGGTAAAGAAGGTAAATGGGTGACTTCTCGTAAGGTAGAAGAACGCTTGCAAGCAGAATTACAAACAGACGTTTCCCTTCGTGTTGACCCAACGGACTCACCAGATAAATGGACTGTCTCAGGACGTGGAGAATTGCACTTGTCAATCCTGATCGAAACCATGCGTCGTGAGGGTTATGAACTTCAAGTATCTCGTCCAGAAGTTATCGTAAAAGAAATCGACGGTGTTAAATGTGAGCCATTTGAACGTGTGCAAATCGATACTCCAGAAGAATACCAAGGTTCTGTTATCCAAAGCCTTTCTGAACGTAAGGGTGAAATGTTGGATATGATTTCAACTGGTAATGGTCAAACTCGTTTGGTCTTCCTTGTTCCAGCGCGTGGTTTGATTGGATACTCAACTGAGTTCTTGTCAATGACTCGTGGTTACGGTATCATGAACCATACCTTTGACCAATACTTGCCATTGATTCCAGGAGAAATTGGTGGACGTCACCGTGGTGCTCTTGTTTCTATTGATGCTGGTAAGGCTACAACATACTCAATCATGTCTATCGAAGAACGTGGTACAATCTTTGTCAACCCAGGTACTGAGGTTTACGAAGGAATGATCATCGGTGAAAACTCTCGTGAAAACGACTTGACAGTTAACATCACTAAGGCCAAACAAATGACAAACGTTCGTTCAGCTACTAAGGACCAAACAGCGGTTATCAAGACACCTCGTATCTTGACCCTTGAAGAGTCTCTTGAGTTCTTGAATGACGATGAGTACATGGAAGTAACGCCTGAGTCTATCCGTTTGCGTAAGCAAATCCTTAACAAGGCAGAGCGTGAGAAAGCTAACAAAAAGAAAAAATCAGCTGAATAAGAGCTAGAAAGAGATAAAGATGGTCTATTTAATCATAGGGATACTCTTATTACTACTCTATGTATTTGCGACACCCCAAAGTATCAAAGGAACAGTCAACATCGTTATCTTGGTCTTTGTAGTTGTTGCTCTCTTGATTTTGCTGATGTTGTCCATCTTGCAAATCTTCCAATTACCGACAGAATTCTTTGTCACAATCGCCATGCTGGCTCTAGCCTACTTTAGCTTGAGAGACATTACGCTTATGCCTGTAAAAAAGAGCAAAAGAAGATAAATAGAAAGAGAGCTATGGCTCTCTTTTTCGATGTCAGAATGAGGATTAGAGCATTTTCGTTTAGTATTATTTCCATAAAAATGGTAAAATAGTAGGAGTAGAAATGGAGTTTGAGACATGAAAGTAATCGATCAATTTAAAAATAAGAAAGTCCTTGTTTTAGGTTTGGCTAAGTCTGGTGAGTCTGCGGCCCGTTTGCTAGACAAGCTGGGTGCTATTGTGACAGTAAATGATGGCAAGCCTTTTGAGGAAAATCCTGCTGCTCAAAGCTTGCTGGAAGATGGGATCAAGGTTGTCACTGGTGGGCATCCTTTGGAGCTCTTGGATGAAGATTTCGCTCTGATGGTGAAAAATCCAGGTATCCCGTATAGCAATCCCATGATTGAGAAGGCTCTGGCAAAGGGGATTCCAGTCTTGACTGAGGTGGAATTGGCTTATTTGATTTCAGATGCGCCAATTATCGGTATTACTGGTTCAAATGGGAAAACAACCACAACGACGATGATTGGGGAAGTTTTAACTGCTGCTGGTCAACATGGTCTCTTATCAGGGAATATCGGCTATCCTGCTAGTCAAGTGGCTCAAACTGCGACAGCCAAGGACACGCTCGTCATGGAACTTTCTTCTTTCCAACTGATGGGTGTTCAAGAATTCCATCCTGAGATTGCGGTTATTACCAACCTCATGCCCACTCATATTGACTACCATGGTTCTTTTGAGGAGTATGTGGCAGCTAAGTGGAATATCCAGAACAGGATGACAGCGGATGATTTCCTTGTATTGAACTTTAACCAAGACTTGGCAAAAGAATTGGCTAGCAAAACACAAGCCACTGTTGTACCATTTTCAACACAGGAAAAGGTTGATGGAGCTTATCTGGAAGATGGTCAACTCTACTTCCGTGGAGAAGTGGTTATGGCAGCTAGTGAAATCGGTGTTCCAGGTAGCCACAATGTAGAAAATGCCCTTGCGACCATTGCTGTAGCCAAGCTTCGTGGTGTAGACAACCAAACCATCAAGGAAACTCTTTCAGCCTTTGGTGGTGTCAAACACCGTCTCCAATTTGTGGATGAAATTCAGGGTGTCAAATTCTATAACGATAGCAAGTCAACCAATATCTTGGCTACTCAAAAAGCCTTGTCAGGATTTGACAATAGTAAGGTTATCTTAATTGCAGGTGGTTTGGACCGTGGCAATGAGTTTGACGAATTGGTGCCAGATATTACTGGGCTCAAGAAGATGGTTATCCTCGGTCAGTCTGCAGAACGTGTCAAACGGGCAGCGGATAAGGCTGGTGTGGCTTATGTAGATGCGACAGATATTGCTGATGCGACCCACAAGGCTTATGAGCTCGCGACTCAAGGAGATGTGGTTCTCCTCAGTCCTGCCAATGCTAGCTGGGATATGTATGCTAACTTTGAAGTACGTGGCGACCTCTTTATCGACACAGTAGCGGAGTTAAAGGAATAATATGAAAAAAATTGTCTTTACAGGTGGGGGGACGGTTGGACATGTCACCCTCAACCTTTTGTTAATGCCTAAGTTCATCGAAGACGGTTGGGAAGTTCACTATATTGGTGATAAACACGGGATCGAACACCAAGAAATCCTCAAGTCAGGCTTGAATGTGACCTTCCACTCCATTGCGACTGGGAAGTTGCGTCGCTATTTCTCTTGGCAAAATATGCTGGACGTCTTCAAAGTTGGCTGGGGAATTGTCCAATCCCTCTTTATCATGTTACGACTGCGTCCACAGGCTCTTTTTTCAAAGGGGGGATTTGTCTCTGTACCGCCGGTTATCGCAGCGCGAGTGTCAGGAGTGCCTGTCTTTATTCACGAATCGGACCTTTCTATGGGATTGGCCAATAAAATCGCCTATAAATTTGCGACGAAGATGTATTCAACCTTTGAGCAGGCTTCAAGTTTGTCTAAGGTTGAGCATGTGGGGGCGGTGACCAAGGTTTCAGACCAAAAAACTCCTGAACCAGATGAATTGGTGGATATCCAAACCCACTTTAATCCTAAATTGCCAACCATATTATTTGTCGGAGGTTCTGCAGGAGCTCGTGTATTTAACCAATTGGTGACAGATCATAAGCAAGAACTGACCGAACGCTACAATATTATCAATCTCACTGGAGATTCTAGCCTCAATGAGTTGAGTCAAAATCTCTTTCGTGTTGATTATGTGACGGATCTCTATCAACCCTTGATGGAGATGGCAGATGTGGTGGTAACGCGTGGCGGTGCTAATACGATTTTTGAACTCTTGGCCATGGCGAAACTCCATCTCATCGTACCATTGGGTCGTGAAGCAAGTCGAGGAGACCAGATTGAAAATGCAGCTTATTTTGTTAAGAAAGGCTACGCAGAAGAACTTCAAGAAAGTGACTTGACCTTGGAAAGCTTGGAGGAGAAACTGAGTCACTTGCTTAGTCACAAGGATCAGTACCAAGCTAGCATGAAAGCTTCGACTGAATTGAAATCTCTTGCAGATTTTTACGATCTATTAAGAAAAGACCTAGCATAAGGAATATCAATGTCAAAGGATAAGAAAAAAGAATCAAACCCCAAGCAAGAATTGTCTGAATGGCAGAAACGAAACCAGGAATACCTGAAGAAGAAGGCTGAGGAAGAAGCTGCCCTAGCTGAAGAGAAGGAAAAGGAAAAACAAGCTCGTAAGGAAGCCAACTCGAAACTACTGGAGGAATCCAAGAAATCATCGAGTGAGTCAGTTGAGGAAGCCTCAAGTCCAAGCAAGGAACCATCCGAAAAAGAAGAAAAATCTCAAAAGGATGACCGGAAAGTCAAAGAGGAAAAAGAGAAGAAGAAACCAGAGAAACCAGAAAAACCTGCCAAGCCTAAAATTGCGCCTGTTCATATTTGGCGAGCTGTGAGTATCTTGGTACCCAGTGTCCTGGTCCTCCTTCTTTCAGTCTATCTATTGACTCCACTTTCGACCATCAAAAATATCGAGGTTAAGGGAAATAGTAACACGCAGGCGGATGATATCAAACAGGCTTCTGGAATTCAAGATAGCGACTATACTTTAGCCCTATTGTTGGATAAGGAAAAATACGCTGAGCGAATCAAGTCCAATCATTGGATAGAATCAGCGAAGATTAACTATCAATTTCCGACTAACTTTACGATTGAGGTTAAGGAATTTGATATTGTTGGTTATTATGTGTCTGGTGAAGAACATTATCCTATTCTTTCTAGTGGTACAGTAGAGTCAACTCCTGTTGATCGCTTAAACTTGCCTGAGACTTATCTGACAGTTACCTTTAACGATGAGCAGCAGGTGAAAGAGCTGATAACGGGATTGTCTACTATCAGTGAGGATATCAAGAGTCAAATCCAGAAAATCGAATTAGCGCCGAGCAAGGCAACAGCAGATCTTTTAAAAATTACCATGCTGGATACAGATGAGGTTTTGGTTCCCCTATCAGAATTGAGCAAAAAATTACCTTATTACAGCAAAATCAAGCCACAATTGTCAGAACCGAGTGTAGTCGATATGGAAGCTGGAGTATACAGCTATACTATAGCAGATAAACTGATAGAAGAAGCTGAGGAAAAAGCCAAACAAGAGGCCAAGGAAGCTGAGAAGAAAAAACAGGAAGAAGAAAAGAAAAAACAAGAAGAACAAGGAAATCAAAGCCAAACGAGCCAGCAATCACAGAGTCGTTAGACTAACTTTTCCTCTTAATTTTGAATGGTATAGAAGTCTAGTTTCGAGTTTTTGCTTGACAAGTCCTACTATAAATAATAGAATAGAAAAAAACCTTTAAAGCAGTCCAGAGAGGCAGCTAAGGTTAGACGGTGAAAGGGTGGAGACTACCCATTTTTCGTGGAACCTTGCTGTTGGCAGGTTCCTTTTTTCGTGGTTTATTTTTGACCATACTCTCTTGCTCGTAAAGGTAAAAGGAGAAAGGTATGCGTGAACATCGTCCAGTTATTGCTCTTGATTTTCCTAGTTTTGAGGCAGTCAAGGAATTTTTATCTCTTTTCCCAGCAGAAGAAAGTCTTTATCTAAAAGTAGGGATGGAGCTTTATTATGCGGAAGGTCCAGAAGTTGTCCGTTATTTGAAGTCACTGGGGCATAGTGTCTTTTTGGACCTCAAGCTACATGACATTCCCAATACAGTCAAATCTGCCATGAAGGTCTTGTCTCAGCTTGGTGTGGACATGACCAATGTTCATGCTGCAGGTGGTGTGGAGATGATGAAAGCTGCGCGTGAAGGTCTGGGGACACAAGCCAAATTGATCGCTGTGACCCAGCTGACATCAACGTCGGAAAGCCAGATGCAGGATTTTCAAAATATCCAAACCAGCCTGCAAGAGTCTGTGATTCACTATGCCAAGAAGACAGCTGAAGCGGGCTTGGATGGTGTCGTTTGCTCGGCTCAGGAAGTGCAACTCATCAAGCAGGCTACCAATTCAGATTTTATCTGTTTGACACCGGGAATCCGTCCAGCGGGAGCTGCGGTTGGGGACCAAAAACGCGTCATGACGCCAGCGGACGCTTATCAAATCGGTAGTGACTATATCGTAGTAGGACGTCCCATTACCCAAGCTGAGGATCCTGTTGCAGCTTATCATGCTATCAAGGATGAATGGAACCAAGACAGAAATTAAAGAAATAGATTATAAAAACAAAAGGAGAATACTATGACACTTGCTAAAGATATCGCTAGCCACCTCTTGAAAATCCAAGCCGTTTACCTCAAACCAGAAGAACCTTTCACTTGGGCATCAGGTATCAAATCGCCGATTTATACTGACAACCGTGTGACGCTTGCCTATCCAGAAACTCGTACCTTGATTGAAAATGGTTTTGTGGAAGCTATTAAAGCAGAATTTCCAGAAGTAGAAGTGATTGCAGGAACTGCGACAGCAGGAATTCCACACGGAGCTATCATTGCTGACAAGATGAACTTGCCTTTTGCCTATATCCGCAGCAAACCAAAAGACCACGGAGCTGGTAACCAAATCGAAGGTCGTGTAGCTAAGGGGCAAAAGATGGTAGTGGTTGAAGACCTCATTTCAACGGGTGGGTCTGTTCTTGAAGCCGTAGCAGCTGCTAAACGCGAAGGAGCCGATGTTCTTGGTGTCGTAGCGATTTTCAGCTACCAATTGCCAAAAGCTGATAAGAATTTTGCGGATGCTGGTGTAAAATTGGTGACGCTTTCTAACTACAGTGAACTCATCCACCTAGCCCAAGAAGAAGGTTACATCACACCAGAAGGACTTGCTCTCCTAAAACGCTTTAAAGAAGACCAAGAAAATTGGCAAAATTCCTAAAACATAGAAAATCAGGTAGTCACAAGGATTACCTGATTTTTTATTTTTGGAAAGTATTAGTCGACTTTTCCACCTTCAACAACTAGATCATCTGCTTTAGCAGCGTCACCGTAGGTTGGGTGAAGTGTTTTTTCATAAGCTTTGTGGAAGAAGTTTTCTTTACCTAATTTTTCAATTTCTTGGTTGATGTAGTCAAGAAGTTCTTGATTACCCTTTTGAACTGCTGGCGCAATAGTATCTGGGTCACCGAGGGAAGAAATTCCTACTTCAAATCCTTTATTTTCGAGAGCCCAAGCTAGGACTTCCGTATTGTCAGTAGAGAAGGCATCTCCACGTCCGTCAAGAAGGGCTTGGTAGGCATCGCTATATTGGTCGTATTTTTGGAGTTTTACTTCTGGGTGATTTTTTTCAAAGTAAGTTTCAGCAGTCGTTCCTTTTGTGACAATCAAGGTTTTGCCTTCTAATTCTTTAACGTCTTTGATGACTTTATCTTTTGGAGACACGACACCGAGAGAAACTTTCATGTAAGGAAGGGCAAAGTCAACTTGTTTCTTTCTTTCGTCAGTAACTGTGAAGTTGGCAAGTGTGATATCCACCTTGTTTGAAATCAAGTATTCCGCACGGTTGGCAGCATCAACAGAGACGTATTTAACCTTTACACTAAGGTCTTGTGCCAGTTGGTTCCCGAGTTCAATATCGTAGCCTTGGTAAGAACCGTCGTTGTCAACATAGCCAAATGGTTTTTTGTCTCCAAATACCGCGATTCGAAGCTCACCGCTTTTTTTGATTTCGTCGATAGTGCGGGCCTTGGCGGTTGTTTTTCCTGATGAAGCATCAGAACTTCCACCTGAGCTACAAGCTGTGACAAAGATAAGCGCAAAGGCTAGGGCAAAAACAGTTAGAATTGGTTTGAGTAGTTTCATAAAAATCTCCTTTATAGATATGAGCCGAACTGGCTAAAGTCAAAGACGTTTAAAAATTCCTGTGCTCGTTTGGTTTGTGGATTGGTAAAGAAGTCTTGAGCCGTTCCTTCTTCAGCGATTTTCCCTTGGTCGAGGAAGATAATACGATCTGCAATAGCTTGGGCAAACTGCATTTCGTGGGTTACCAGAATCATGGTGCGCCCTTCTTGAGCCAAGTCATTGATGAGTTCCAGAACTTCACGCACCATTTCGGGATCCAGTGAAGCCGTCACTTCGTCAAAGAGGATAATTTCTGGATGCATAAGAAGGGCACGGACAATCGCCACTCGTTGTTTCTGTCCACCAGATAATTGGCGAGCAAAACTGTCTTTTTTATCAAGCAAACCCACACGTTCCAGTAGTTGCAAAGCTTCCGCCGTTACTTCTTTCTTGTCTCGTCCCTGAGCTTTGATAGGGCCTAATATGAGGTTTTGAAGGACATCTAGGTGAGGAAAGAGTTCATAACTTTGAAAGACCATGCCAATCTTTTGACGAACCAGGTGAAAGTTTTTCTGATTGCCAGCAATAGACTGGCCATCCAGAAGAATATCTCCACCTTGTATGGTTTCTAAGCCATTGAGGCAACGAAGGAGAGTGCTTTTTCCGCAACCAGATGGCCCTAGAATGACGACGACTTCCCCCTTTTTGATATCCAGAGAAAGACCTTGGAGGATGGGATTGTCTCCAAAGGATTTTTTTAGGTCCTTGATTTCTAAAATAGTTTCAGACATTTAGTTCCTCCAATGTTTTTCTAAGTGAGTGGATAGTTTGGAAATAGGAAAACAGACTGCGAAATACAGGACCAGAATGGTTCCATAAATCCAAAAGGAAGCGGTTGGGATGGTCAAGCGATTGCTGTCGATGATTTGTTGTCCAACCTTGGTAACTTCAACAACCCCAATCAAGACAACCAAGGAAGTCGTTTTGATCATCCGAGTGACAAGGTTGATGGCTTGTGGTAGCAATCTTCTCAAGACCTGTGGAATGATAATGTGATAGTAAAGCTGCAAGTTGGTCAAGCCCAGAGCCTGTCCGCTTTCAAACTGATGTTTAGGGAGGGAAGTGATGGCTCCACGTACCAAGTCCCCCATTTCAGCTGTTCCCCAGAGGGTAAAAACAATAATAGCCGAAGTCTCGCCTGAGATATTGATATTAAAGTTTCGAGCTAAGCCGAAATAAACGATGAAAAGTAGTACCAGCTGGGGCATGATACGGATAAATTCCAGATAAAAGCGTGTTAAAAAACGAATAACTCTAGAATGGGAGGTCATGATGATTCCCATGACTGTTCCGAAAATCATTGATAGAAGGACGGAGAGAATGGAAATTCCAATCGTGACACCCAATCCCTGTAGAATACGCAGGAGATTATTTCCCTGAAAGAGTACTTGCATTCCCGAATCCTGCATGGCGGAGCCTCCTTTCTATCCAGCTAAAGACTAGAGAGATGGGTAGAAGCATGATCAGGTAAGCAACTACCAACATGGCTAGTGCAATGTCTGTCTCATAATAGAGTCCAATCAAGTCCTTGGCGACGTACATGAGATCGGCTAAGGCTACCGCAGAGAAGACAGAGGTTTCTTTGATGAGAAAAATGACATTGGCACTAAAGGACGGTAGGGCTACCGCAGTCGCTTGCGGAAGAACCACATAGCGAAAGACCTGTATAGGCGTTAGACCAATGGCTAGACCAATCTCGTGCTGGGTTTGACTAACTGCTTCCAGTCCGCTTCTGAAAGATTCAGCCATGTAGGAGCCACCTAAAAAGATGAGTCCGACTGTTGCACAGACTTCTGAAGAAAGAACAATCCCTATTCGGGGAAGCCCGAAGTAGAGGAAGAAGAGCTGAATCAAAAGGGGCGTGTTTCGTGACAATTCTATATAAGCTGTTGCTAGCTGTGAAAAGATAGGAACGCGATAATACCGAATGACACTAACGATTAGACCAACAAGAAAAGAACCCAGAATTCCCCAAACTGCGATATGTAAGGTCAGAAAGAATGCCTTTTGATAGAGTGGTAAATATTGTTCAACAATGGACCAATCCAAAATAGAACCTCCCATCTAGGAATAATATAGCTATTGTAGCACTAAAGGGCATGTTTGGATAATATGAATTTTTTATCACAATGATAGAAAATATTTATCATCTCTGTAGTTTGAAATTTCCAGACAAAATTTTTGAAAGGATTCTGAAAAAGAGGTAAGATAGTTTATGTAAGAAAAAGTAAACGCTTACTTAATAAGGAGGACACTTTATGTCATATAAAACAAGCAATGCAGAAGGACCTGTAGATTTTATTAACACTTATGATTTGGAGCCAATGGCGCAACAAGTTATTCCTAAAGCTGCCTTTGGTTATATCGCTAGTGGAGCAGAGGATACTTTCACTTTACGCGAGAACATCCGTGCCTTTAACCACAAACTCATCGTTCCGCATACGCTTTGCGATGTTGAAAATCCAAGTACAGAGATTGAATTTGCAGGTGAAAAATTGTCTTCACCCATCATTATGGCGCCTGTTGCGGCTCATAAATTAGCAAATGAACAGGGTGAAGTGGCTACTGCGCGTGGTGTGCATGAGTTTGGTTCTCTCTATACAACTAGTTCCTACTCTACTGTTGACCTTCCAGAAATTACGGAAGCTCTTCAAGGGACACCTCACTGGTTCCAATTTTACTTTAGTAAAGATGATGGGATCAACCGCCACATCATGGACCGTGTGAAGGATGAAGGCTACAAAGCGATTGTCTTGACGGCAGATGCAACTGTAGGGGGCAATCGTGAGGTTGATAAGCGCAATGGTTTTGTCTTCCCAGTTGGCATGCCGATTGTTGAGGAATACCTGCCAGAAGGTGCTGGAAAATCAATGGACTTTGTTTACAAGTCAGCCAAACAACGCTTGTCTCCACGTGATGTCGAATTTATCGCTGCATACTCAGGACTTCCTGTGTATGTCAAGGGACCACAATGCCGTGAGGACGTTGAACGCTCTCTTGCCGCAGGTGCTTCTGGTATCTGGGTAACCAACCACGGTGGCCGCCAAATCGACGGTGGACCAGCTGCCTTTGACTCACTTCAAGAAGTGGCTGAAGCAGTTGATAAACGTGTGCCAATTGTCTTTGACTCTGGTGTTCGTCGCGGTCAACACGTCTTTAAAGCCTTGGCTTCAGGAGCAGACTTGGTAGCCATTGGTCGCCCTGTGATTTATGGTTTGGCTCTTGGTGGTAGTGTTGGTGTGCGTCAAGTCTTTGAGCACTTGAATGCAGAATTGAAGACAGTCATGCAGTTATCTGGAACTCAGACTATTGAGGATGTCAAACACTTCAAACTCCGTCACAATCCATACAACCCAACCTTCCCAGTTGATCCTCGTGACTTAAAATTGTATTGATAAAGAAGACGGCCTCCACCTTATGTGGAGGTTTTTCTTCGTGTATAGAAAGAATAAATCGTTATTAGAAACTATATAAATATATTTTCCAATCAAATATCTTGCTAGGACTTTCAATTTCTGTTATACTGGTCCAGTAATTAAATAATAAAGACATTTGGGGTGCTTTAGGCTGAGATGATACCCATTGAACCTGATACAGTTAATACTGGCGAAGGGAAATGTGAAAAGGTTTTTTTCGTATGTCGAAAAGAACTGTCTAATCTTGTAAGCTAAACTCTAATTCTCGTTTGTAATTGGAGTTTTTTTGTTTATCAAAAGAGGATAGGCCTGACGACGAGCCTTTCGGTAGCTCTCCTTGAATGCCCTCGATGTTCTTTAAAAGTATCAAGTGGAATTACGATTTTGCTTGGTATCTCTTGATATTTTATTGATTACTAAGGAGTAAAGAAAGGAAAAGTAATATGGAAACACAAGACTATGCATTTCAGCCGGGTTTGACCGTTGGAGAATTATTAAAAAGCAGTCAGAAGGATTGGCAGGCTGCAATCAATCATCGTTTTGTTAAGGAACTTTTTGCGGGGACAATTGAGAATAAGGTCTTAAAAGACTACCTGATTCAAGATTATCACTTCTTTGATGCCTTCTTATCCATGCTGGGTGCCTGTGTAGCTCACGCAGACCAGCTTGAATCCAAACTTCGTTTTGCCAAGCAATTAGGCTTTCTTGAAGCTGATGAAGATGGTTATTTCCAAAAGGCTTTCAAAGAGTTAAAAGTAGCAGAGAATGACTATTTAGAAGTGACCTTGCATCCTGTAACAAAAGCGTTTCAGGAGCTAATGTATTCTGCTGTGACTTCATCAGACTATGCTCATCTTTTGGTCATGCTGGTCATTGCAGAAGCTCTCTATTTAGACTGGGGTTCTAAAGATTTGGCACTACCTGAAGCCTATATTCATTCGGAATGGATTAATCTACATAGAGGTCCTTTCTTTGCAGAGTGGGTTCAATTTCTAGTTGATGAACTTAATCGTGTCGGGAAAAATCGAGAAGATTTGACAGGACTTCAGGAACGCTGGAATCAAGCAGTTGCTTTGGAATTAGCTTTTTTTGATATTGGTTATGAATTATAGGACAGATTCAATACTTTTATGTAGATCAAAAGAATGAACAAACAAACTATATAAATATATTTTTCAGTCAAATATCTTGCTAGGGCTTTCAAATTCTGTTATACTGGTCCAGTAATTAAATAATAAAGACATTTGGGGTGCTTTAGGCTGAGATGATACCCATTGAACCTGATACAGTTAATACTGGCGAAGGGAAATGTGAAAAGGTTTTTTTCGTATGTCGAAAAGAACTGTCTAATCTTGTAAGCTAAACTCTAATTCTCGTTTGTAATTGGAGTTTTTTTGTTTATCAAAAGAGGATAGGCTTGACCGCAAGCCTTTTGGTAGCTCTTCTTGAATGCCCCACTTTTCTTTAAAAAAGGAGTTTTTTATGTTGAAAAAATGGCAGTTAAAAGATGTTATCTTGCTTGCTTTCTTGTCTATCTTTTTTGGTGGCGTTTTTGTGGGTTCAGGCTATCTATTTGATATCCTCACCCTAATCTTGGCCCCTCTTGGTTTACAGGCTTTTGCCAATGAAATCCTCTTTGGTCTCTGGTGTATGGCTGCGCCCATTGCGGCCATCTTTGTTCCAAGAGTCGGAAGTGCAACGATTGGAGAAGTGCTAGCTGCGCTTGCGGAAGTCCTATATGGTAGCCAATTCGGTCTAGGTGCTCTGTTGTCTGGCTTGGTTCAAGGTTTGGGAAGTGAATTTGGCTTTCTTGTGACCAAGAATCGCTATGAAAGTTGGCTCTCTCTAACTGCCAATAGTATTGGGATTACCCTTTTTAGCTTTGTCTATGAATACATTAAATTAGGTTACTATGCCTTCTCTCTTCCTTTTGTCCTGTCCTTGCTTGTGGTTCGCTTTGTTTCTGTCTTTTTCTTCTGTACCATTTTGGTTCGTGCCATTGTCAAACTCTATCATCAGTTTGCAGCTGGAGGAAAGGCATAGATGGGCCTGGAATTAAGAGGGATTCAATCCCCAATCTTTTCGGAACCGATTGATTTTACTTTTCATGCGCAAGCTTTTACCTTGTTAGTTGGGAGCAGTGGTTCAGGAAAATCCAGTCTCTTTCAAATTATCGCTCAAGTCAGTTCTCTTCCCTATAGTGGTCAAGTCCTGATAGATGGGAGTCAGGTCAGTCAGCTTTCTATCGTCGAACGTGTCCAGACGGTTGGCATTCTCTTTCAAAATCCCAATCATCAATTTACCATGGAGAACTTGTTTGAAGAGCTGATTTTTACCTTGGAAAATATTGGGCATCCCGTTCAGGAAATTGATGCTAAAATAGCTGAGGTGGTCCGGCAATGTCGCTGCAAGGCGATTTTGCACCGTCCCATTCATCACTTATCAGGTGGGGAAAAGCAAAAGGCTGCACTGGCTGTTCTTTTTGCTATGAACCCTAGGGTCTATCTCTTGGATGAACCCTTTGCTTCCATTGATCGAAAAAGTAGGCTAGAGATCCTAGAGATTCTAAAAGAGTTGGTCTCTAATGGGAAGACAGTCATCCTGTGCGACCATGATTTATCAGACTATGAAGCCTATATCGACCATATGGTGGAGCTAAGAGACGGCCAGTTAAGGGAGGTGTTTCAAATCCCTTGCTCTGAGATGACACAGGTTGCTTCAAAGAAAGTTGCTCCTAGCCCAGAACTATTCCACATGGACAGAACGACTTGTGAGCTAGATTATCGCCCCCTCTTTTCCATTTCTGATTTTACATTCTACCAAGGAATTTCTTGTATCTTGGGTGATAATGGTGTCGGGAAATCAACCCTCTTTCGCTCAATTCTTCAATTTCAAAAGTATAAAGGGCGCATTACTTGGAAGGGTTCGGTCCTGAAAAAGAAAAAGAGTTTGTATCGTGACTTGACAGGTGTTGTTCAGGAAGCTGAGAAGCAGTTTATCCGAGTCAGTCTGCGAGAGGAACTGCAATTAGATAGTCCAGACTCTGAAAGAAATCAGCGGATTCTCCAAGCTTTACGATATTTTAATCTGGAGCAGGCGCTTGATAAGAGTCCCTATCAATTAAGTGGTGGTCAACAAAAGATTCTTCAGCTTTTGACCATCTTGACCAGCAAGGCTTCTGTGATCTTGCTAGATGAGCCATTTGCTGGTTTGGATGATAGAGCCTGCGACTACTTTTGTCAGTGGATTCTGGAGGACAGAAATCAAGGAAGAAGTTTTCTGATCATTAGCCATCGTTTAGATCCCTTGATTTCTGTGGTTGATTATTGGATTGAGATGACGAGTGAGGGGCTTAGTCATCTCAAAGACGTGACCATCAGCAAACCTCTCACATCTCGGAGTATCAATACTCAAGGGGAGGTGAAGTAGTATGGTCAAAGTAGCAACCCAGACACCGATAATCGGTCTCTTCTTTCTAATTTTATCCTTGGAAACATCTTTCATTCCTTCGATTGCTCTTAATCTTTCAGTAGTCGCATTTTGCATTCTCTTCATGCTCTACTACCGTCGATTTAAATTGTTGGCTTGGATGCTCTTGCTCGCCATTTTACCATCTTTTGCCAATTACTGGGCAGTACAGTTACATGGGGATGCTTCGCAGGCAGTGATACTTGGAACGAGGGCCTTTGTGACGGTTTGTATCGGTCTTGTCTTTGTTTCCAGTATTTCCTTAAAAGAGCTTCTCTTGTACTTGGCTCAAAAGGGGTTATCACGGTCTTGGGCCTATGCCTTAATTGTGGTATTCAATGCCTTTCCCCTCATTCAACAAGAAATCAAGTCCCTCAAGGAAGCTTGCTTATTGCGTGGTCAAAAATTGCATGTTTGGTCTCCCCTGATTTACAGTAAGGTTCTGATGACAGTCTTTAGGTGGCGCCATCTTTACCTGAGAGCTTTGTCTGCACATGGATATGATGAGCATGCACAGTTGGAGAATCGCTATCGGACTTTTTATATTTCTCAGAGGACAAAATTGATCTACCTGCTGTTCTTTTTATTGCTTCAAACCAGTTTATTTCTATAAAGGAGTTATTATGGAATTTACAGATATTGCGATGGAATTATCCAAGGAAGCTTGGCAGGCTTCCTTTCATCACCCCTTTGTTTTACAGTTACAAGAGGGGAATTTAGAACCTTCTATTTTCCGCTATTACCTGATTCAGGATGCCTACTACCTGAAGTCTTTTTCAGAAGCCTATCACCTCTTGGCTGATAAGACTTCAAACCAAGAGATGAAAAGACTCTTGAAACAAAATGCCCAGAGTCTAGTGGAGGGTGAGTTGTTTATCCGCCAACAATTTTTCATGGAATTAGGAATCAGCTACCAGGAAATGGAGCAACATCCAATCGCTCCAACCTGTTATCATTACATTTCTCATATTTATCGCCAGTTTGCAGAGCCAAACTTGGGCATTGCTTTTGCTAGTTTGCTTCCATGTCCTTGGTTATACCATGATTTGGGCAAGGCACTTAATCGCAAACCATCCCCGAATCCTCTTTATCAACAGTGGATTGAGACCTATATCACCGATGAGTTAGAACAGCAGATTAAAGAGGAAGAAGCCCTGGTCAATCAGCTCTATCGCGAAAGCAACGAGACAGACAAACAAAAAATGCTAGAGGCCTTCCACCGAAGTGTCCACATGGAAGCTAAGTTTTGGGAGATGGCTTACCAACATCAAACCTGGACGAGTGATTTGCAATCCTTAGAAAAAGAGAAGAAATAGAAAATGAGAAACCACCAACTACAAGTTCACAAATTAACCATTTTATCCATGATGATTGCTCTTGACGTAGTACTTACACCCATCTTTCGAATTGAAGGAATGGCACCAATGTCCAGTGTAGTCAACATTCTTGCAGGGATTTTGATGGGACCTGTTTATGCCTTGGTCATGGCTACAGTCACAGCCTTTATCCGTATGACGACTCAAGGTATTCCCCCTTTGGCCCTAACAGGAGCTACTTTTGGAGCCCTCCTTGCAGGTCTCTTTTATAAGTATGGTCGGAAATTTCGCTATTCTGCTCTAGGAGAAATCTTGGGAACAGGGATTATCGGTTCCATTGTTTCCTATCCTGTCATGGTTCTCTTTACAGGATCTGCGGCCAAGCTTAGCTGGTTTATCTACACTCCTAGATTTTTTGGAGCAACCTTGATTGGTACAGCCATAGCTTTTCTTGCCTTTCGATTTTTAATCAAGCAGGAATTCTTTAAAAAAGTGCAGGGATATTTCTTTGGAGAAAGGATAGACTGATGCAGGAATTTACAAATCCCTTTCCTCTAACCTCCAGCTCCTTAATTCACTGCATCACCAATGAGATTTCCTGTGAGATGCTGGCCAATGGAATTTTGGCTCTGGGATCTAAACCTGTCATGGCAGATGATCCCCGTGAGGTTCTTGATTTTACCAAACAAAGCCAAGCTCTCTTTATCAATCTGGGGCATTTGTCAGCTGAGAAGGAGAAAGCAATCCGCATGGCAGCTACTTATGCAGCTCAAGCTGGCCTCCCAATGGTAGTAGATGCGGTTGGCGTAGCAGCTTCATCCATTCGTAAGGACCTAGTCACAGATCTTTTAGAATACAATCCCACGGTCCTTAAAGGAAATATGTCGGAAATCCGAAGTCTTGTTGGTTTAAAACACCACGGAGTTGGGGTCGATGCGAGTGCTAAAGATCAAGAAACTGAGGATTTGCTCCAAGTCTTGAAAGACTGGTGTCAGCTTTATCCTGGTATGTCATTTTTAGTCACTGGCCCCAAGGACCTCATCGTTTCAGAAAATCAAGTTGCTGTATTGAGGAATGGCTGTGCAGAATTGGACTGGATAACAGGGACAGGAGACCTGGTTGGAGCCTTGACAACCGTTTTTCTCAGCCAAGGAAAGACTGCCTTTGAAGCTTCCTGCCTAGCAGTTTCTTATCTCAATATCGCTGCTGAGAGAATTCTTGTTCAAGGAATGGGATTGGAAGGTTTTCGTTACCAAGTTCTCAATCAACTCTCTCTCCTAAAAAGAGATGAAAACTGGCTAAAAGCCATCAAAGGAGACTTTTATGAATAGAGAAGCATTTAGACTGTATCTAGTAACCAATCGCTACCAAGATTCCTTGGAAAGCTTTCTTGAAAAAGTTGAGACGGCCTGCCGTTCAGGTGTTACCATCATTCAATTACGAGAAAAAAATCTCACCACCAACCAATACTATCAGCTGGCAAAACAAGTCAAGGAAATAACAGACGCCTATCAGGTGCCCTTGATTATCGATGATCGGTTGGATATCTGTCTTGCAGTCGATGCTGCAGGTTTGCATATTGGCGACGATGAACTACCAGTTTCGGTTGCCCGCCAAGTATTGGGTCCTGAAAAAATCCTCGGTGTCACTGCTAAAACAGTAAAAAGAGCTCTTGAAGCAGAAACATCGGGTGCAGATTACTTGGGGACAGGAGCTATTTTCCCGACAACTACCAAAGAAAATGCACCTATCACCTTGATTTCAACCTTGAAAACCATTTGCCAAATGGTCGCCATTCCAGTAGTTGCTATTGGAGGCTTGACGTCAGAGAATATTGACCAACTTGCTGCAACTGGCATAGCTGGAGTAGCCGTTGTTCGTGATTTGATGCAGGCAGAAGATATAGAGGCAAAAACGCAAGCATTTTTAACAAAGCTGGATGACATGATTTCCTAATCAAAAACTCTCTAATTCCCTTAAAGTGGGAACTAGAGAGTTTTTCTTAATCTTTAAAACTTGTATGGTTGACTGGGCCAGAACCATGACCGAGTTGAGGGGCGTCTTGGATGGCTTTTGTGATAAAGGCCTTGGCCTTATCGACTGACTGATAAAGGGTCTTCCCCTTGGCTAGTTCAGCCGTAATCACTGCAGCAAAAGTACATCCAGTACCATGGGTGTGACAGGTTTGAATTCGTGGACTTTCCCAGACAAATTGTTCCTCCTTGGTAAAGAGGAAATCCTTGGCACCACCTTCAAGATGACCACCTTTGATAACTACAGACTGAGGGCCAAATTCTTTTAAAATCAGGCGACCAGCACGTTGCATGTCTTCTGGATCATGGATTGAAAAACCAACAATCTCTTCTGCCTCAGGAAGATTGGGGGTGATGATGGTAGCAAGGGGAAGCAAGTTTGTTTTTAGGTAGCTTCTCGCACTAGTATCTATCAGGGTGTCCCCACTTGTAGCGACCATAACAGGGTCCAGCACATAGGGACAATCCAGCTTTTTAAGGTAGGGTTGGATGATCTCCATGATTTCAGTAGTTGCCAACATCCCAGTTTTTACAGCCTGAGGCTTGATATCCGAAAAGACACTTTCCAATTGAGCTTCCAGCATTTGGTTGGAGACGTGCTCGATTAATTGAACGCCTCTTGTATTTTGAGCGACAAGACTGGTCACAACGGCCATTCCATAGACATCTCTAGCTTGGAACGACTTTAAGTCAGCCATAATGCCAGCACCGCCACTGGGGTCTGTCCCAGCAATGGTCAGAGCAACGGGTAAATAAGTCATCTAAAACCTCCCAACCAACTGAAGTTTGTATTCTTAAGAACAAGCAAGTCTGTTTTAGGAAGGAAATAGAAGACCAGATAGTCCTCATCATCATTTCCACTTCCATCAGCTAGCATTACCTAGATTGAGTCAAAGGGATCTAACAGTCGTTAATCTCAGCTTTACGCACCCCTAGTGGTTGTTTTCTTTTTTCTTCAGTATAGCATATTTTTATAGTTTATATAGTAAAATTTGACTGCAAATCTCTCGTTACATGATTAGAATTCTATATTTCGAAAAAATAATAAAAATTATAGTTGACAAATGTAGATTTCCGGAGTATACTAATAACTGTAATCGACAAATGTAGATTTAGGAGGTGTGATTATGCAGATTTCAGATGCAGAATGGCAGGTTATGAAGATTATTTGGATGCAAGGAGAGCAGACCAGTACGGATTTGATCAGGGTTCTGGCGGAGCGGTTCGACTGGTCCAAGTCGACCATTCAAACTCTTTTGGCTCGTTTGGTTGAGAAAGAGTGTCTGACAAGGAAAAAAGAAGGCAAGTTCTTTGTCTATTCAGCCCTTTTAACTCTGGACCAGAGTCGAGACTTGCTTGTCCAAGATATCAAAGACAAGGTTTGTTCTCGTAGGATTAAGAACTTGTTGGCTGATTTGATTGTGGAATGTGATTTCACTTTGGCTGACTTGGAAGACTTAGAAGCTGTGATTTCTAAGAAGAAATCAAGCGCTGTAACAGAAGTAAGATGTAATTGTATGTAAAGGAGACGTCATGTTAAATAGTATTGTAACCATTATTTGTATTGCCCTTATCGCGTTTATCTTGTTTTGGTTTTTCAAAAAGCCTGAAAAATCTGGACAAAAGGCCCAGCAAAAAAAGGGTTACCAAGAGATCCGAGTGGAAGTCATGGGGGGCTATACGCCTGAGTTGATTATTCTTAAAAAATCAGTGCCAGCCCGCATTGTCTTTGACCGCAAGGACCCTTCACCCTGTCTAGATCAGATCGTCTTTCCAGATTTTGGTGTGCATGCGGACTTGCCTATGGGTGAAGAGTATGTAGTGGAAATCACACCTGAGCAGACTGGAGAGTTTGGCTTTGCATGTGGTATGAACATGATGCACGGCAAGATGATTGTAGAGTAGGAGGAGACTATGACAGAAATTGTGAAAGCAAGCCTAGAAAATGGCATTCAAAAAATCCGTATCACGGCAGACAAAGGCTACCATCCAGCCCACATTCAACTGCAAAAAGGGATTCCTGCTGAGATTACTTTTCACCGTGTGACACCTTCAAACTGTTATAAAGAAGTTCTCTTCGAAGAAGAAGGGATTCTAGAACCAATCGCTCAAGATGAGGAAAAAATTATTCGCTTTACGCCTCAAGACTTGGGTGAGCACGAGTTTTCTTGTGGCATGAAGATGCAAAAGGGGAGTTATACCGTAGTTGAGAAGACTCGAAAATCTCTATCACTTTTACAACGTTTTTGGATTACTACTATCTTTACTGTGCCTCTTGTGATTCTCATGATTGGTATGTCTACAGGAGGAATTAGTCACCAAGTCATGCGTTGGGGCACCTTTTTAGCCACAACCCCCATTATGCTGGTAGCTGGAGTTCCATATATCAGAAGCGCCTGGGCTAGTTTTAAAAAGCACAATTCCAACATGGATACCTTGGTTGCTCTGGGAACCCTAGTGGCCTATTTCTATAGCTTAGTTGCCCTCTTCACTGGTCTGCCCGTTTACTTTGAAAGTGCTGCATTTATCCTCTTCTTCATTCTTTTGGGAGCAGTTTTTGAGGAAAAAATGCGAAAAAATACTTCGCAGGCAGTCGAAAAATTATTAGACCTACAAGCAAAAACAGCAGAGGTTTTGCGTGATGATGTTTATGTTCAAATACCTCTAGAACAAGTCAAAGTTGGGGATCTCATTCGCGTTCGACCAGGTGAAAAAATTGCCGTTGATGGGACTGTAATAGAAGGAGAAACTAGTATTGATGAATCAATGGTAACTGGGGAAAGTATTCCAGTCGATAAATCAGTTGGAGATGCTGTCATTGGTTCAACCATCAATAATAGTGGTACGATCATTTTTAGAGCTGAAAAAGTAGGTTCTGAAACCATGTTGGCTCAGATTGTAGACTTTGTGAAGAAAGCTCAAACCAGTCGTGCTCCTATTCAAGATTTGACAGACAAGATTTCTGGAATTTTCGTACCAGCAGTTGTCATTTTAGGACTCCTTACTTTTTGGATCTGGTTTGTTTTTCTTGGTGAAAGTTTTGTAACGTCGCTTCTCTATGGTGTTGCAGTCTTGATTATTGCCTGCCCTTGTGCTCTTGGACTTGCGACACCAACAGCACTCATGGTTGGAACAGGACGAAGTGCCAAGATGGGGATTCTTCTCAAAAATGGTACAGTTCTACAGGAAATCCAAAAAGTTCAAACGGTTGTTTTTGATAAGACAGGAACCTTGACCGAAGGGAAGCCAGTAGTGACAGATGTTATCGGAGATGAAGGAGAAGTGCTAAGTTTGGCTGCTTCACTGGAAGATGTATCTCAACACCCGCTAGCTCAAGCTATTGTTAATCGTGCATCTGAACTAGGAATTAGCCTTCACCCAGTGGAAAACTTCCAAGCCTTGCATGGAAAAGGTGTGACTGGGATTATTAATGGTAAGCAAGTCTTGCTGGGGAATGCTAAGCTCTTAGCTGACCTTGCTATTCCACATGATTATCAAGAACGATTTGATTTGCTTGAGAAAGAAGCAAAAACAGTTGTCTTCCTATCCGTGGATGGTCAGTTAAAAGGCTTAATTGCCTTGCAGGATGTCCCTAAGGAAAATGCCAAAGAAGCTATTGCTAAATTGAAAAAACGTGGTCTTAGAACGGTCATGCTTACTGGAGATAATGCTGGAGTAGCCCATGCGATTGCAGAACAAATTGGTATCGAAGAAGTAATCGCAAATGTCTTGCCAGAGGAAAAGGCACATGAAATTCACAAGCTTCAAAAGAATGGGAAATTGGCCTTTGTTGGAGATGGTATCAATGATGCGCCGGCCCTCAGTGTAGCGGATGTCGGAATTGCCATGGGCTCTGGGACAGATATTGCCATTGAATCAGCAGATCTTGTCCTTACAACCAACAATTTACTAGGATTGGCACGTGCTTTTGATATGAGTAAGAAGACCTTTAATCGTATTCTACTCAATCTTTTCTGGGCTTCTATCTATAACCTCATTGGTATTCCGATTGCAGCAGGAGTGTTTTCTGTTCTTGGTTTGGTACTCAATCCAGAACTTGCAGGATTGGCCATGGCCTTTAGTTCAGTATCTGTTTTAATCAGTTCACTCATGCTAAACTTTAGTAAAATAGACTAAAAGCGAGCTTGCTCGCTTTTTATTATAAAACAGATATTAAAAACGTTTTCAAACTGTACTGTAATAGAGAATAAGAACTTCTGAGCACATTCTTAGGAGACCCAAAACAAATGTGGTAAAGTAGTAGAGTAAAAATTTGCTGAAACGTTTCCAATTAGTATATGAAAACGGATTTATCAAGTTTTAAAAATATTTGAAGGAGAGTTATCATTATGACTCAAGGGAAAATTACTGCATCTGCAGCAATGCTCAACGTATTGAAAACATGGGGCGTAGACACAATCTACGGTATCCCATCAGGAACACTCAGCTCATTGATGGACGCTTTGGCTGAAGACAAAGATATCCGCTTCTTGCAAGTTCGCCACGAAGAAACAGGTGCTCTTGCAGCGGTCATGCAAGCTAAATTCGGTGGCTCAATCGGGGTTGCAGTTGGTTCAGGTGGTCCAGGTGCGACTCACTTGATTAACGGTGTTTACGATGCAGCTATGGATAACACTCCATTCCTTGCTATCCTTGGATCACGTCCAGTTAACGAACTCAACATGGATGCCTTCCAAGAATTGAACCAAAACCCAATGTACAACGGTATTGCTGTCTACAACAAACGTGTAGCTTACGCTGAGCAATTGCCAAAAGTAATCGACGAAGCTTGCCGTGCTGCAGTTTCTAAAAAAGGTCCAGCTGTTGTTGAAATCCCAGTAAACTTTGGTTTCCAAGAAATCGACGAAAACTCTTACTACGGTTCAGGTTCATACGAACGTTCATTCATCGCTCCTGCCTTGAACGAAGTTGAAATCGACAAAGCTGTTGAAATCTTGAACAATGCTGAACGTCCAGTTATCTACGCTGGTTACGGTGGTGTCAAAGCTGGTGAAGTGATCACTGAATTGTCACGTAAAATCAAAGCACCAATCATCACAACTGGTAAAAACTTTGAAGCTTTCGAATGGAACTACGAAGGTTTGACAGGTTCTGCTTACCGTGTTGGTTGGAAACCAGCCAACGAAGTGGTCTTCGAAGCAGACACAGTTCTTTTCCTTGGTTCAAACTTCCCGTTTGCTGAAGTGTACGAAGCCTTCAAGAACACTGAAAAATTCATCCAAGTCGATATCGACCCATACAAACTTGGTAAACGTCATGCCCTTGACGCTTCAATCCTTGGTGACGCAGGTCAAGCAGCTAAAGCTATCCTTGACAAAGTAAACCTAGTAGAATCTACTCCATGGTGGCGTGCAAACGTTAAGAACAACCAAAACTGGCGTGATTACATGAACAAACTCGAAGGTAAAACTGAGGGTGAATTGCAATTGTATCAAGTTTACAATGCAATCAACAAACATGCTGATCAAGACGCTATCTATTCAATCGACGTAGGTGACACTACTCAAACATCTACTCGTCACCTTCACATGACACCTAAGAACATGTGGCGTACATCTCCACTCTTTGCGACAATGGGTATTGCCCTTCCTGGTGGTATCGCTGCTAAGAAAGACAATCCTGATCGCCAAGTATGGAACATCATGGGTGACGGTGCATTCAACATGTGCTACCCAGACGTTATCACAAACGTTCAATACGACCTTCCAGTTATCAACGTTGTCTTCTCAAATGGTAAATATGCCTTCATCAAGGACAAATACGAAGACACAAACAAACACTTGTTTGGTTGTGACTTCCCTAATGCTGACTATGCGAAAATCGCTGAAGCTCAAGGTGCTGTAGGATTTACAGTTGACCGTATCGAAGACATCGATGCAGTTGTTGCAGAAGCTGTTAAACTCAACAAAGAAGGTAAAACTGTTGTGATCGATGCTCGCATCTCTCAACATCGTCCACTTCCAGTAGAAGTACTTGAATTGGATCCAAAACTTCACTCAGAAGAAGCAATCAAAGCCTTCAAGGAAAAATACGAAGCAGAAGAACTCGTACCATTCCGCCTCTTCTTGGAAGAAGAAGGATTGCAATCACGCGCAATTAAATAATTCCTTCGTGGAACTTAAAAAGATCGGAGCAATCCGGTCTTTTTCTGGAGGATAGTAAATGAATTTAAATCAATTAGATATTATCGTTTCAGATGTTCCCCAAGTCTGTGCTGACTTGGAGCGTATTTTGGATAAAAAGCCCGATTATGTTGATGACAGTTTTGCTCAGTTTACGATTGGCAGTCACTGTCTGATGTTGTCCCAAAATCATTTGATTCCTTTGGAAGATTTTCAGTCAGGAATCATTCTTCATATCGAGGTTGAGGATGTAGACCAGAATTACCAACGGTTGAAAGAACTTGGTATCCAGGTTTTAAACGGACCAACTGTAACCGATTGGGGAACAGAGTCCTTATTAGTTAAAGGGCCTGCTGGTCTAGTGATTGATTTTTATCGTATGAAGTAGGTAATTCTATTATCAAATTTTTTATCTAAACATTCTTGGAGTGAAACTTAAAAAGATCGGAGCAATTCGATCTTTTTTGTATTTATGCGACTTTCAGTCCGTCTCGCTCCGTTAGGTGCGAGACAAAAAACCACCCGTTTTCACGGGTGGTTATGATTTCTACACTTATTGTTTGGCTTCCTGTTTTAATTGTTGCACCTGTTCCTCGTACTGGACAAGCTCCCTGTCTTTTATATTGATAGTCGCTTCTGCTTCAGCAATGCGGCTTCTCAGATCTTGAGTCTTGTTATGGTGATAGCTAATACCAATAGCACTACCAGCAATGATCCCGATTACTAGACAAGTAAAAATCACCAAAATCAAGGGAGCAGATAGTTGTGTAAAGACAAGACTGACAGTTACTGTTTGACGATTGAGTAGACCAAATGAGATCACAATGACTAATAAGCTCAAACCGCCAATTAGATAAGCCTTATCTTTCAGTGACAATTCATTAAATTTTTTTAGCATAAGTTCCTTTTCTCCTGACTATGTTGATAGAAAACTACACACCATTTAGGTATTAACAAAATTCATTTTACTAGAAAATTTCGATACTGTCAATAATTTCTAACGGCTTATTTACCATCAATCAATCGATTCATTGAAAAGGAGTATTCATTTTCTAATATTTGATTGAGTAAACAGAACGGAGCAATTCGGTCTTTTTTCTGTTCCCTCTTTCTTATAACAAGATTGTGATAGTTTATATCTTTATAACAAAAGTTTTAAAGACTTGATTGTTTTGAAAAAAGATTATAAAATATGATTCATAAAAATGAAAGAGGTTTTGAAAATGTCTGAAAAACAAATGAAAGTTTTGGGTTGGGTAGCGACCTTCATGTCTGTTATGATGTACGTCTCTTACTTCCCGCAAATTATGAACAACCTGGCTGGTCAAAAAGGGAACTTTATCCAGCCCTTGGTTGCAGCCATCAACTGTAGTCTCTGGGTTTACTACGGTCTTTTCAAGAAAGAAAGAGATATTCCACTTGCGGCTGCTAATGCACCAGGTATCGTTTTTGGCCTAGTAACGGCTATCACAGCTTTGATTTAAAAAGAAGACTGGTTTCAGTCTTTTTTTCGTATATATAAAAGTAAGTTTAGTGCTATTATTATCCAGAGGGTTCCAAACTTTTTGCCTCCTTTTTAGTATAATAGAAGTAATAAATCAATCGAGGTAAAGTGATGACAGAAATACTACAATTTCCAGAAGGATTCCTCTGGGGTGGTGCTACGGCAGCTAATCAATGTGAGGGTGCTTATAATCAAGATGGCCGTGGTCTTGCTAATGTGGATGTGGTACCGATTGGTCCAGACCGTGAGGCTATTATTACAGGTCAGAAAAAGATGTTTTCGTTTGAGGAGGGCTATTTTTACCCAGCAAAGGAAGCCATTGATATGTACCATCATTACAAGGAAGATATTGCGCTTTTTGCAGAAATGGGATTTAAAACCTATCGACTTTCCATTGCTTGGACTCGGATTTTTCCTCAAGGTGACGAAGCAGAGCCAAATGAAGTTGGTCTAGCTTTTTATGAGGATTTATTTAAGGAATGCCACAAGTATGGAATTGAACCACTGGTGACCATCACGCATTTCGATTGCCCCATGCACTTAATTAGGGAGTACGGTGGTTGGCGCAATCGTCGTATGTTGGACTTTTACGCAAATCTCTGTCACACCCTCTTTACCCGTTACAAGGGCTTGGTCAAGTACTGGCTCACCTTCAACGAAATCAATATGATTCTGCATGCCCCCTTTTTAGGAGCTGGGATTTGTTTTGAAGAAGGAGAAAATCAAGAACAGATCAAATACCAAGCAGCCCACCATGAGCTGGTAGCCTCGGCTATGGCGACTAAAATTGCTCACGAAATTGATCCAGAAAACAAGGTGGGATGTATGTTGGCAGCAGGACAATACTATCCCAACACTGCCCATCCGAGAGACTACTGGGCAGCTATGGAGGAAGACCGTAAGAGTTACTTCTTCATTGACGTCCAAGCGCGTGGGGAATACCCAAACTATGCCAAGAAACAGTGGGAGCGTGAGGGGATAGAAATTGAAATGACGGCAGAGGATTTGGATTTGTTGAAGAATCACACTGTTGATTTTGTTTCCTTCTCTTACTATGCGAGTCGAGTGGCCTCAGGCGATCCAGAAGTGACGAATCTGACCGCTGGAAATGTCTTTGCCTCTATCAAAAATCCTTATCTAGAATCCTCTGAATGGGGTTGGCAGATTGACCCACTGGGGCTTCGTATCACCCTCAATGCTATCTGGGATCGTTATCAAAAGCCTATGTTCATCGTAGAAAATGGCCTCGGTGCTATGGACACGCCAGATGAAAATGGATACGTAGCAGATGACTATCGGATTGCTTACTTAGAGGCCCATATCAAGGCTATGCGAGATGCTATTTACCAAGATGGCGTTGAATTGCTTGGTTATACGACTTGGGGTTGTATAGATCTGGTTTCAGCTGGAACAGGCGAAATGAACAAGCGATATGGCTTTATCTATGTGGATCGTGATAATGCAGGTCAAGGAAGTCTCAAACGGAGCAAGAAGAAATCCTTCTACTGGTACAAGGATGTCATTGCCAGCAATGGTGCAAGTATTAAGTAGAGCACATTTGTTCACTATTTTTATAAAATCTTCTCCCTACTTTATAAGATGTGAAAAAGAGTTCAATTAGACCTAGCTTTTTGCTATAATGAAGTGAGAAAAACAGACAGGAGAATAAGATGTCAGAACCATTATTTTTACAATCAGTTATGCAAGAAAAAATCTGGGGTGGAACCAAGCTACGTGATGAGTTTGGCTACGACATTCCAAGTGAAAAAATCGGAGAATACTGGGCTATTTCAGCCCACCCAAATGGTGTTTCTAAGGTAGCTAATGGTCGCTACGAGGGAACAGACTTATCTACCTTGTATGCGGAACACCGTGAATTGTTTGGCAATCGTCCAGAACCTGTATTTCCACTCTTGACCAAGATACTCGATGCCAACGATTGGCTCAGTGTCCAAGTTCACCCAGACGATGCCTATGGACTAGAGCATGAAGGTGAGCTCGGGAAAACAGAGTGCTGGTACATCATCGCTGCGGATGAAGGTTCAGAGATTATCTATGGTCACAATGCCAAATCAAAAGAAGAACTTCGCCAGCAAATTGAGGACAAGAACTGGGATGCCTTGCTGACCAAAGTGCCTGTTAAGGCTGGAGACTTCTTCTATGTACCAAGTGGCACCATGCACGCTATTGGAGCAGGTATCTTGATTCTTGAAACCCAGCAGTCTAGCGATACCACCTACCGTGTTTATGACTTTGACCGTAAGGATGACAAGGGCAACTTGCGTGAACTTCACCTTGAAAAATCCATCGATGTCTTGAACATTGGTGAACCTGCTAATAGCCGTCCCGTAACTATCAAAGCAGATGATTTACGTTCCACTCTCCTTGTGTCTAATGACTTCTTCGCAGTTTACAAGTGGGAAATCACTGGAAAAGTTGACTTTAAAAAGACAGCAGACTACAGTTTGTTTAGTGTCTTAGCTGGTCAAGGTCAGCTTACTATTGACGGGAAAAACTATCCAATCCAAAAAGGTAGCCACTTTATCCTACCAAGTGATGTTGAAGCTTGGACCCTAGAAGGGCAAGGTTTGGAATTGATTGTTAGCCATCCATAAAAAAAGAAAGGGCCTGAGTTTACTACTCAAGTCCTTTTTGATTACATAAATTGGGCGATAAAAACCACAATGATGATAATAGGAATGATGAAACGAAGGAGGAAAAGCCAGACTTGGAAAAGTCCTTGTTTCCATGCTCTTTCATCAAGATGGAGTTCCTCCTTAGCATGAGCCTTCTTAAAGATGTAGCCTGTAAAAAGTGACAGGCAGAGAGCTCCAAATGGCATGAGGAGATTGGAAACCAAGAAATCCATAGCATCAAAGAAGGTCTTCCCAAAAATGTGAACATCCGCCATGACCCCATAGGATAGAGCTGAAGGAATTCCAAAGACAAAGGTCAAGATTCCTAAAATAGCACTCCATTTAGCACGCTTGCGATTGTCCTGATTGGTGATATTGCCCACATTGATTTCCAGCATAACGACAGAAGAAGTGACCGTCGCAAAGAGGAAAAGCAAGAGGAAAAGGATGTAGAAAATGGTTCCAAAAGGCATCTTGTCAAAGAGTTGAGGCAAGACGATAAAGAGCAGGCTTGGTCCCCCTTCCGACTGGATATTGAAAGCTGACATGGCTGGGAAAATGGCTAGTCCCGCCATGATGGAAACCGAGATGTTCATGGCTACGATGGAAATCCCTGACTGGACCAGATTGGTTTTCTTGTCCAAGTAGGAAGCATAGGTCAGCATGGCTGTAACCCCTAGTGAGAGGGCAAAGAAAGATTGTCCCAGAGCATAGAGGAGACCAGCGCTGGTCAGTTTTGAAAAGTCTGGTTTGAGGAAGTAGAGAACCCCTTCCATGGCGTTTGGCAAGCTGAGCGAGCGCCCGATGATCACGACAAAGATGATAAAGAGCATAGGCATCATGACTTTCGAGGCTCTTTCAATTCCTTTTTGAACCCCACGTGATACAATAAAGATATTCAACAAGATAAAGGCTGCTTGAGCTCCTAGGGCAATGGCTGGATTTGAAATGATTGAAGTAAATAACTGAGCATAATCACCCGTACCGCCAAGCTGGAACAATTTCCCAAACTCAATTCCTAGATAGACTAGAATCCAACCTCCGATGACACTGTAAAAGGAGAGGAGGATAAAGAGGGCAAAGGCACCAATCCAACCGATAAAGTTGTACTTGTTATTCTTGCCTAGTTTTCCAAAGGTTTTGATAGCGGAAACGCCAGCACTACGGCCAAGGGCAAATTCAGCCAGCAGGAGCGGGAAACCGATTAAAATGGTGGAAATGAGAAAGACCAGTAAAAAGCCTCCCCCGCCATTAGCGGCAGTCATGTAGGGAAATTTCCAAACGGCTCCAAGTCCGATGGCTGAACCAGCAGATGCTAGGATAAAGCCTAGTTTCGAGCCCCATTGCGATTTTTCTGACATAGTTGAAACTCCAATCTTGTTTTTTAAAATAAGAAAAGGCTACTTGAGTTGTCAAATAGCCCTCTCTCAATGGCTCTCTATGAACCTTCTGTTTGATTGATAGACTTGACTATCCTATCATGTTTTCAAAGGTCTGTCAAGAAAACCATTTTCAAGTTTTCACACCTTTCTCAAAAAGTTAAAAATTTTTCGCAAAAACGCTTGACTCTGACCTAGGGGGAGGGGTTATACTATCAATGTAATACTCTTCGAAAATCAAATTCAAACCACG